>NZ_JBEXGU010000038.1:0-66473 GCF_040607515.1 Streptosporangium sp. NPDC005286
ACCCCGACGAGCAGGAAAAACTGATCAAGCTCAACACGTTGCTGGCCAACCTGGTCATCTTCCACAACGCCCTGGACCTGATGGACGTGGTGCGCACTCTGGTGGCCGAGGGCCGGCCCATCACCGCCGAAGAGCTCGGCGCGCTGTCGCCCTACCTGCGCGCCCATATCAGCCGGTTCGGCGCCTATGCCACCGACGAGATCGGTGTAGAGCCTGCGGCGTTCAACCCCGAGCTCAAGGAGATCGACTTCACTGTTCTTGACCTCGCCGCTTGAACCGCGGAGCGGCACTGGCAGAAAGACACCGCGGGCTGATGGCTGATCATTGGCCCCTGCCAGTGGCGTCTCGACCCTCCTCAGCGCCTCATCCAGATCCACCCACTGCTGTGCTCGTCGAAGGAGGGGTTGCCGCCGACCGCGAGCACCTGGTCGCCTCCGGGGACCTTGGCCATGTCGAATACCTCGGGCGCGTTGTTGATCCTGGGCGCCTTCTCGTATGTCCAAGATTGGCCGTCGAAGTGGAGCAGAATGCGATGGTCGTCGTAGGCGTAGTTGGAGGCGCCGAGCCATACCCCGCCGTGGCCGTCCGGCGCCACGGATCCGAACGAGGTCGCCCCGGCAGGGACGCCGCCGGCCAGGTTCCATCGGCCGCCATCCCAGCGCATTAGCAGCGCGGCCTGGCGGCGGCCTGGCCACAGGACCGAGCCTGCGACCCATACCTCCCGCGCCGACATCGCCACGACGTCGCGGAACTGGACCTTTGCGCCGCTGAGCGACGGCGGCGTATGCACGGCTCTCCAGCGGCGTCCGTCCCAGTGCTCGATCACGGAGACGTCGCCCAGATCATCGCCGGCGAGTGCCCACAGGTCGTCCGGGGCCGCCGCGCTTAACCTGCTTATGTAGGGCGAGGGGGAGGAAACCTCGGACCAGCCTGACGGAGACCAACGCGCGAGGGGGAGGGGACGCCAGGACGGACTGCTCCGCGTGCCGACGTTCTGTGTGCCGGCGACCCACACGTCGGCAGGTCCGGCGACGACGGCGTCCTCCACGACGACCGAGCGCGGCCAGGGCGGTCGTCCCCGGCCTGACCACCGGTGGCCGTCCCAGCGCCACGCGTCCGCGTCCCGATCGAAGATCCAGACGTTGTTCGCGGACGTTCCGGACACCACCTTGGGATACAGCAGCCCCTCCGGTGGGCGCGTGGACTGCCATACGCGGCCGTCCCAGCGCTGCAAACTGCCGCCATACCGGCCGACACTCTCGCCGTCGGTACCCACCGCCCACGCCTCGCCGGGCGCGGTCGCGACGACCCTGGTCATCGCGGCGCCCCCACCGCCCGTCTCCGTCCACACTCCCGCGGACAAAGACAGGCCCCCCTCGGCCGGAGTGCTGTGGCCCGGCGCTCTCCCCGAGGAGTCCTGCGGGTCCGCGGCGCCGTCGCCTGAGCATCCCGCCGCGGCGACGCTCAGCACCGCGATCGCGGCTAGTCGCCTGATCATGAGCGGATTGTACGGAAACCGTGCCATGGAGCAGGAGCGGGGGGCAGAGTGTGGTGGAACGAAAACGCACGGTAAGCCCGTTCCCGCAGCTCGGCCATGGTGGTGAAGGCCCCTGGAGGTAGGTCCGTTATAAGAGATCCCGCTCGGGTCCGTGCGGTCGAGTGCAAAGTAGCTCTGGGTGGTGGGCGTGTGCGGAGTTGTCGTTGGCCGAGGTTGGCGACTGTTGACCGGCTTCAAACACCAGGGGCCAGGTGATCACCCGCCTGGGGGCCGCTCAGGGCCGCCTGACGCTTCTCCTCGGTGATCTCTGAGCCGATCACCGCGCACGCCCCGCACTCCTGAGGGGAAAGGGAGCCTCACGGTGATCTCGTGAGGCCCCCGCGTGGCTCTCAGGGCGCTGTGGTTCACCCGTAGCGCTCAGACCAACTGATCACGTATCAGGCTCCAGCGCGGGCTCTGACCAGCCCTATTGGCCCTTTCCGGCTTGCTGCTTGACATCAAAACTCCTGGGATGTCTTTCCGGCGTACTTGGTCTGCCGCACGGAAGGGCTCATCGGGCTCCGACAGCCTCCAGGAGCATGGGCAGCGCCCGGCGCAGCTCCCGGTTCCAGTAGGTCATGTTGTGGCGCCCCGAGTAGAAGTGGGGCTGGAAGGGAATGTCCAGCGACTGCAGGCGGCCGGCGAAGGCCAGTGTCGCCCTGTGGGCGAGTTCCTCGGTGATGTCCCCGAACAGCTCACCGTCCCCCTTGCCGCCGTCGCCCGAGGCCAGGTAAAGGCGGACTCCGCGCAACCTGCCCGCCAGATGGTACGGGTCGTGCCGCTCCCACACCTCGCGATTCTCCCGCGGATCACCCCAGATCCGCTTCCAGTCGGTGCCGAAACAGCCCGCCGTGGTGCCGAGCATGACCGCCAGGTCGACCCCGGGCATGAGGATGTGCACCGCGCCACTGAAGGAGGCCGCGGCCTTGAAACCACCGGCCGCCGCATACAGCATCGCGCCCTGACCGCCCATGGAGTATCCGGCGATGGCCCGCTCCTTGCCCGCGCCGTACCTGCTCTCCAGCAGCGGAAGCAGCTCCTTGAGGTGGTAGGTCGCCCACCTGGGCGGCCCGCCCTCGCCGCCGTTGTACCAGTCGGAGTAACTGCCGCACTTGCCGCCGTCGGGCATGACCACGATGACCTGATCGTTCTCCGTGAACCTCTCGACGCCGGACCTCGACCATCCCTCGTAGTCGTCGAGCCCCCCATGGAGCAGCCAGAGCGTCGGCCAGGTCCTGCCCGCCTCCCTGGACCAGCCCTTGGGCAGCAGCAGCCGCACCCGGGTGACGTCGTCGAGGGCCGCCGAGCGCAGGGTCAGGTCCATCCGGCGGCCGCCGGACCGTTTCTCCCCGACCACCTCGACACCGTCGGGAACCCCTCCCGGCCTCCTGGACGCGTCCGGCGTGCGGGGCCGCTCCGAGGTGGAAGGGCCCGGCGGGTCCGCGACGGTCCCGCGCTGGTTGGAGATCAGGGCGATCGCGGCGGCCACCGCCAGGACGAAAAGACCACCCGCGATCACAACACCGATGAGGAGTCCGCGTAACCGTGAACCGGGTGCCATGGGAGCCTCCGACAGTCTTATTGACGCCGCACATAATAGTGCTCCGACGGCTGTCACCGATGCCCCGCGCCCGCGCGATTACTCGAGAAATAGAGTTAGCCCATGAGCTTTTCTGAGCTGAACCTGTTTCCTCTCTGTCTCGGCGGCAACGTATTCGGCTGGACCGCGGACCGGAACGACTCCTTCGCAGTCCTGGACGCCTATGCCGAGGCGGGCGGCAATTTCCTCGACACCGCGGACGTCTACTCCGCATGGGCGCCCGGACACGTCGGCGGGGAGTCCGAGACCGTCATCGGCGAGTGGATGACCTCCCGCCGCAACCGTGACCGGATCGTGGTGGCGACCAAGGTGGGTTCACTGAACGGCCGCACCGGGCTGTCGGCGGCCAACATCCGAGCGGCGGCCGAGGACTCGCTCCGGCGGCTGCGTACCGACTACATCGACCTGTACTGGGCCCACATCGACGACGCGGCCACCCCTCTGGAGGAGACCCTCGGCGCGTTCGACGACCTGATCACCGAGGGCAAGGTACGCAACATCGGCGCCTCGAACTACAGCGCCGAGCGACTCGCGGAGGCGCTGGAGATCTCCGAGCGGAACGGCCTGGCACGGTACGGGGTGCTGCAGCAGCACTACAACCTTCTCGAGCGCGACTACGAGGGGGCGCTGCGAGACGTGGTGGCCGAGGCCGGGCTGACCAGCACACCGTACTTCGGCCTGGCCCGCGGCTTCCTGACCGGCAAGTACCGGCCGGGGATCACGGTGGACAGCCCCCGCGCGGGCCAGGCGGCGCAGTATCTTCACTCCGAGCGCGGGCCGAGGGTGCTCGACGCCCTGGACAAGATCGCCGCCTCCCACGGAGCCGCCCCGGCCACCGTCGCCCTCGCCTGGCTGGCCGCCCAGCCCACGGTGGCCACGCCGATCGCCAGCGCCCGCAACGTCGAGCAGCTTCGGCCGCTGCTCGCGGTCGCCGACCTGACGCTGTCCGAGGGCGAACTGGCCCTGCTGGACGAGGCGTCCCGCTAGAAGGACCCGGCGGGGCCCGGCCGTGGTGGGCCGGACCCCACCGGGTTCGGAAGCCGTGCCAGGCCGGCACCTAGTCGGCGCTGGGCTCCAGCTCAGGGCCGGTGCCGGGCTGCCGCTGAACCTCGGTGCCCGGCTGGTGCGAGGTGGCCTGCTCGGCACCGATGCCGGTGAGCGAGCGGACCTCGATCTCCGCGTACTTGCCGGCGCTGTACTCCTTGCTGAGCCGCGCGCCGACGAACCCGGCCAGGAAGCCGATCGGGATCGAGACGATGCCGGGGTTGCTCAGCGGGAACCAGGCGAAGTTCGCGTCGGGGAACAGCGCGGTGGCACTGCCGGAGACCACCGGCGAGAAAATCACCAGGACCAGCGCGGAGACCAGGCCGCCATAGATGGCCGAGACCGCGCCCGCGGTGTTGAACCGCTTCCAGAACAGGCTGTAGAGGATCGCGGGCAGGTTCCCCGAGGCCGCCACGGCGAAGGCGAGCGCGACCAGGAAGGCCACGTTCTGCCCCTGGGCGAGGATGCCGAGCCCGATGGCGACCGCGCCGATGACGAAGGCCGAGATCCGGGCGACCAGGACCTCCTCCTTGTCGGTGACGTTGCCGCGCTTGAACACGTGCGCGTACAGGTCGTGGGCGAAGGAGGAACTCGACGCCAGTGTCAGCCCGGCGACGACCGCCAGGATCGTGGCGAAGGCGACCGCCGCGATGACGGCCAGCAGGATCGTGCCTCCGACGTCGCCGAAAATGGTCTTGCCGACCGCTTCGGCGAGCATCGGCGCCGCCGTGTTGCCCGCCTTGTCCTGTGCCACGATCGCCTTGCCACCGACCAGCGCCGCCGCGCCGAAACCGAGCACCAAGGTCAGCAGATAGAAGACACCGATGATGCCGATGCCCCACAGGACGGACTTGCGGGCCTCCCGCGCGGTGGGGACCGTGTAGAAGCGGATCAGGATGTGCGGCAGGCCCGCGGTGCCGAGCACCAGCGCCAGGCCCAGGCTGATCAGGTCGATCTTGCCCGCGATGCCCTGCGCCTCGGTGCCGTACTTCAGACCCGGCTCGAGGAACGCCTGGCCCTTGTCGCTCTGCGCGGCGGCGTCGCCGAGCAGGCCGGACAGGTTGAAACCGTAGTGGCCGAGCACCAGCAGGGTGACCAGGGTGGCGCCGCCCATGAGCAGCACCGCCTTGACGATCTGCACCCAGGTGGTGCCCTTCATACCCCCGACGACCACATAGACGATCATCAGGACACCCACACCGACGATCGTGAGCGCCTTACCCGTCGGCGAGGTGACGCCGAGCAGCAGGCCGACCAGCGCGCCCGCGCCGACCATCTGGGCCAGCAGGTAGAAGATCGACACCGTGATGGTGGAGACACCCGCCGCGGTACGGACCGGACGGGGGCTCATCCGGAAGGCCAGCACGTCGGCCATGGTGAACTTGCCGGAGTTGCGCATCAGCTCGGCGACCAGCAGCAGCGCCACCAGCCAGGCGACCAGGAAACCGATCGAGTACAGGAAGCCGTCGTAGCCCGACAGGGCGATGATCCCGGCGATGCCCAGGAAGCTCGCGGCCGACATGTAGTCGCCACCGATGGCGAGGCCGTTCTGCACGCCGCTGAAGGACCGGCCACCGGCGTAGAAGTCGGTGGCGTCCTTGGTGTTGCGGCTGGCCCAGAAGGTGATCCCCAGCGTTCCCGCGACGAAGAGCAGGAACAGGATCGTGGACAGGGTCTGGTGGCTCATTCGGTCTCCCCCTCGGCCTGGTGACGGATCTCGTCAGCCAGCGGGTCGAGCTTCTTCTCGGCGAAACGGGAGTAGGCCCAGGCGATCCCGAACGTCGACACGAACTGGAGCAGACCGAAGATCAGCGCCACGTTGATGTTGCCCAGGACCTTCGTGCCCATGAAGTCCCGCGCCCAGCCGGAAAGGACGACGTAGAGCAGGTACCACCCGAGGAACGCCGCGGTCATCGGGAACGCCCAGGCCCGAAAACGCCTCTTCAACTCCTGGAACTGTTCACCGGCCTGAATCTCTTCGTAGACCGATGAGTCATGTTGCCTGGCGGTCACAAGACCTCCCACAGATGTGATCTGGATCACGGACAACGTAGGAGGGGACGCTACCCTTCGTGGAGACCCGCTCGCGGACTCTTCGCCGAGGCGCCGCCGCGTCGCGTTCAGCTGGACGTGGCTTGCGGTGAAAGGTCTGTCTCGCGCGACGAACGGTTGCCGCCGAGGAGACCCCGGCCGGACGGCTCGCCGGACCCGTCAGGAGGAGCGGGGCCGCCAGTCACCCCGGTCCAGGTTGAGGATCTCCGGGGTGTGCAGGCGCACCATCGTACGGGCCACGTTCGGCGGGATGCGCCCCGGCGTCAGCAGCGAGACCAGCACCATGACGAGAAAGGCGATCGGCACCGTCCACGCGGCGGGCTGGGCCAGCATGGCACCCACCAGACCGGGATAAGGCCCCCCTCCGATCGTCATCAGAACCGCGCCGCAGGCCAGGCCACCGCCGGCGAGCAGTCCCGCCATCGCCCCGGCGGGAGTCAGCCGGCGCCACCAGATGCCCAGCACCAGCAGCGGGCAGAAGGAGGAGGCCGCCACCGCGAACGCCAGGCCGACGACGTCGGCGACCGGCAGCGAGCGGGCCAGAGCCGCCAGGCCCAGCGGAACGATCACGGCGAGCACCGCCGCAGCCCGGAACGACCGCACCCCTCCCTTGAGAATGTCCTGCCCGATGACCCCGGCGACCGAGACCGTCAGCCCGGAGGAGGTCGACAGGAACGCCGCGAACGCCCCGGCCGTCACCAGCGCCGTCAGCAGGTCACCGGCCACCCCGCCGATCAGCCGTCCCGGCAGCGTGAGCACCACCGTGTCACTGCCCTCCAACTCCGGGACGTAGATCCTGCCCAGCGCGCCGTAGACGGCCGGCAGCAGATAGAAGGCACCGAGCAACGACAGGACCACCAGCGTCGTGCGACGGGCGGCCCGGCCATCGGGGTTGGTGTAGAAGCGGACCAGCACATGCGGCAGCCCCATGGTGCCCAGGAACGTGGCCAGGATCAGCGAGTAGGTCGAGTAGAGGCCGTACTCCCTGCCGCTGGAGAGCGGCAGCGCCCAGGTGGCCACATCCCGCTCGCTCAGCCCCGGCGCCCCCCCGCTCCGCCACGCCAGCAACAAGAACACCAGCGGCACGGCCAGGGCCGTGAGCTTCAGCCAGTACTGGAAGGCCTGCACGAACGTGATCGACCGCATACCGCCCGACATCACGTTCACCGCGACCACGGCCGCCACCAGCAGACCCCCCGCCCACTCCGGAGCGCCGGTGATGGCCCGCAGGACCAGGCCCGCACTCTGGAACTGCGGCATCAGGTACAGCCAGCCGATCAGCACGACCAGCACCCCGGCCATCCGCCGCACCGCCATCGACTCCAGCCGCGCCTCGGCGAAGTCGGGCAGCGTGTAGGCGCCCGAACGGCGCAGCGGAGCCGAGACCAGCACGAGCAGCACCAGATAACCGCCCGTCCAGCCGACCGGCAGCCAGAGCATGTCCGCACCGTAGGTGAGGATCAGCCCGGCGACACCCAGGAAGCTCGCGGCCGACAGGTACTCCCCACCGATGGCCGAGGCGTTCCACAGCGGGGAGACCGTACGGGAGGCGACGTAGAAGTCGGAGGTGGTCCGCGACAACCGGATCCCGAAGGCACCGATCAGCACCGCGGCCAGCACCACCAGCACGACCGCCGTCACACCGTACGCGGTGCTCATCTGATGCCTCCCGGCGTGGAGACCTCGGGCTCCTGGCCCTGGACGGGGATCAACGGGCCCTGTCCACCAACTCGGCGAAGTGGCGCTCGTTCCGCTCCGCCTGCCGGACATAGAGCCAGGCACCGATCACGAACGCCGGGTAGATCAGACCGGCCAGCACCGCCCAGGGCAACGGGATCCCCAGCAGGCGGACCGCGTGCAGCTCGGGCACCAGCAGGAACAGCAGCGGCAGCCCCACCACCACACACCCCAGCACCGTGCAGACGAACAGGGCCAGCCGGAACTGGGTGCGGACCAGCGAGTGCATGTAGATCTCGCCCAGCCGGGTCTGCTCGTCGATCTCTCGGGTGACCGGGTATCGGGGGTGGCGGGGGGCCATGGTGCGAGGACTGGTCACCACCTCGCGCCGCGGCCGCTCGGACTCCCTGCGCGAGCGGTCGGGCTCCTTACGCGACCGCTCGGAATCCTTGCGCGACCGCTCGGTGATCCACCGGCGCGGCTCGGCCTCCTCCCTGGCCCCTGGGTCGCGGCTCACTCCGGCCTGCCCTTGCGCGCCCGGCGGACCAGGAGGTCGCGCAGCTCGCGGGTGTGACGGCGGCTGACCGGGATCTCGGTCTCACCGATGCGGACCACGCACCGGCCCGAGTCGATGTGCAACTCGTCGATGTGCTTGACCGCGACCAGATGGCTGCGGTGCACCCGGACGAAACCCGCCAACGACCAGCGCTCCTCCAACGTGGCCAGCGAGATGCGCACGAGGTGACTGCCACCCGCGGTGTGCAGGCGGGCATAGTCACCCTGTGCCTCGACGTAGCGGACCTCGGTGCTGGCCACGAACCTGGTGACACCGCCGAGCTCGACCGGGATGGTATCGGGGTCGGTACGGCCCGCGCCCTCGCTCTCCGGCAGCTCCGCCGAGACGAACACCCGCCGGATGGCCTCGGCCAGCCGCTCCGGCCGCACCGGCTTGAGCAGGTAGTCCTCCGCCTTGATCTCGAAGGCGTCCACCGCGTGCTCCTCGTAGGCCGTCACGAAGACCACCCGGGGCGGGTTGGCGAACTGCGAGAGCAGACGGCCGAGCACCACCCCGTCCAGGCCCCGCATCCGGATGTCGAGGAAGACCGCGTCGATCGGCCGCCCGTCGGCGATCGCCCGGTCCAGAACGCGCAGCGCGGCGGCCCCGTCCCTGGCCAGGGAGACCTCTCCGATGCGGGGGTCGTCCCGGAGCAGGTAGGCCAGGTCCTCCAGCGCGGGAAGCTCGTCATCCACCGCAAGGACACGCAGGCCGGTCACGGTCACTCCTCCAGGTCGTTCACGTGGGAATTTCTAGAGGGTGATGAATTAGACATCGCCTGTCAACTTTTTCATATTCGGGAGAAGACTCAATCCGGCATGGGCGCCCGGTCAGACCGGAGAGTCCGGTGGCCGGGCGGACGGACCGGCGGGGGTGATCCTGGCGGGCAGCCGGCGAACGGCACGGCGGGCGGACGGGCAGGGCACGGAAGGAGCCCGACCGCGAGCGGAGCGGCTGATCGGGCACGGTTCAACGGACGGAGACACCCGGGTGGTACTTCGGCAGGCGGACGCTGACCTTCGTCCCCGCCCCCCTGGCCGTCTCCGCCACCAGGCCGTACTCGTCCCCGTAGACCTGGCGCAACCGCTCGTCCACATTGACCAGTCCCACTCCTCCCGCCCCCGAGCGCTCGTCGGCGTCACCGGCCAGGATGCGGCGCAGGCGATCCGGTTCCATGCCGACACCGTCGTCCTCCACGCTGATCTGGCATTCCGCCCCGGCGTCCTCGGCGACGATCGAGATGCGCCCTATCCCGGGCTTGCTCTCCAGCCCGTGCTGAACCGCGTTCTCCACCAGCGGCTGCAGGCACAGGAACGGCACCGCGACCGCGAGCACCTCCGGGGCGATGCGCAGCGTCACCTGAAGCTGGTCGCCGAAACGGGCACGTTCCAGGGTGAGGTAGCGGTCGATGGAACGCAGTTCCTCGGCCAGCGTGGTGAACTCCCCGTGCCGCCGGAAGGAGTAGCGGGTGAAGTCGGCGAACTCCAGCAGCAGCTCACGAGAGCGGTCGGGGTCGGAACGGACGAAGCTGGCGATGGTCGTCAGCGAGTTGTAGATGAAGTGCGGGGAGATCTGCGCGCGCAGCGCCCGGACCTCGGCCTCCATCAGGCGTGTCCTGGACCTGTCGAGTTCGGCCAACTCCAGCTGTGAGTCGACCCAGTTCGCCACCTCATGGGCGGCCCTGACCAGCCCCGCCGAGGCGTGCCCGCCGTACGCGGCCAGGGAACCGACCACCCGCCCGTCGGTGGTCAGCGGCACCACCACGGCGAACCTGATCGGACACTCGGGAAGGTCGCACCAGACGACCTCGGGGCCGAGAACCCGGGTCCGGCCCCCGGCGAGCGTCCTGGCGGCGTGGGTGAACGCCTCACGGGCGTGATGGTCGTCGCCCTCGCCGTCGTAGACCAGCAGCCTCTCCTCGTCGGTGACCGCCAGCGCCGGGGAGCCCAGTAGTTCCCGCAGGTGCCGGGACGCCTTCTGCGCCCCCGCCTCGGTCAGCCCGGCCCGCAGCGGTGGCGCGGCGAGGGAGGCGGTGTGCAGGGTCTCGAACGTGGCCCGCTCGGCCGGGCTGCTGCCCAGTTCCCTGCGCCCTCGCAACACCCGCCACAGCACCAGGGCGGGTACCCCGATCAGGGCGACGACCAGCAACACGGCGATGACGGGTTCCACGCTCCGGACCTTATACGCCCAGCCCCACCCGCGCCCGGCCCATGCGGATCACACCGACCTTCCGTATCCGGTCAGAACAGCGGCAGGATCCACTCTCCTCGCCGCCGTCCCCGAGGCCGGAGGCGGTCAGGCGATTCAGGAGGCCGGCGGGGCGGGGCCGAGTGCCTCGCGGACGCGGCGGGCGTAGGTCTCGGCCTCGGCGGGGGTCGTCGTATCTCGTACGGGGCCAGAAGAAGCCGCGCAGGCCGTCCTTGTGGTTACGGGGGACCACGTGGACGTGCAGGTGCGGGACGCTCTGGCTGACGCGGTTGTTCGTCGCGACGAACGTGCCGGCCGCCCCCAGGCCCCGCTCGACGGCGACGGCGACGGCCTGGACGCGTTCGAAGAACGGGCCGACCATCGGCGCCGGCAGGTCCGCCAGCGTCTCGACGTGGGTCAGCGGGGCCACCAGGACGTGGCCTTTGAAGACCGGACGCGTGTCCAGGAAGGCCACGGCCACGCCGTCGGAGACGACGACGTGGGCCGGGCGCTCCCCCGCCGCGATGGCGCAGAACAGACACCGTTCATCTGGCATCACGTCAGGATAGGAGGCGGCGGGCGGCCCTTACCACTGCCTCGTCGACCATCTGGCCCCTGGCGTCGGTGACGACACCTGATCCGGATGCCTCGAAGCGGGCGATCAGGTCACGAGCCCGGTCGAGCTCTTCCTCCGAGGGGGTGAACACCTCGTTGACGACGGCCACCTGGGCCGGGTGGATGCAGGCTCTGCCGCGGAAGCCGAGGCGTTTCAGGGCGAGGGTGGAGACGCGCAGGGCGTCGAGGTCGCGGAAGTCGGTACTGACCGGAGCGAGGGGCGGGGCGAGTCGGGCCGCCGCCGAGGCCAGGACGACCTGGGAGCGAGCCCACAGCAGCTCACGCTCGTCGGGGCCGGTCTCGACCGCGAGGTCCGCCCGCAGATCGGCCTCGCCGATCTGCAGGCGCGCGACACGGGGCGCCCTGGCGATCTCGGGGGCCGCCAGGATCGCGGCGGCACTCTCCAGCAGGGGGCACACCACGATGGAGCCGCCCGGCACTCCCTGGGCCGCCTCGGCGGCGGTCAGCACGGCATCGACGGCCTCCAGTTCGGCGGCCGACTCGGTCTTGGCCACGCAGACCCCGCGCACCCCGGGCAGGGCGACCGCCCGCAGGTCGTCGTGTCCGGCCGCGCCGGGATTGATCCGTACGTAGATCTCGGGGTTGTCGGGGCCGAGCTCGCGCAGCCACGCGGTGACAGCCGCGCGGGCCGCCGCCTTGTGCACGGGCAGGACCGCGTCCTCAAGGTCCACGATCAGGCTGTCGGCTCCCCTGCCGAGCGCCTTGGCGAGTTTTTCGGGCTGGTCACCTGGTACATAAAGGGCAGATCGCATCACCATCCGACTTTAGCGGTACCCGAGATGAGGGATCTCGCGATGACCATCCGCTGGATGTCGTTGGTGCCCTCGCCGATGGCCATCAGGGGCGCGTCGCGGTAGAGGCGTTCGAGGACGAACTCCTGGGAGTAGCCGTAGCCGCCGTGGATCCGCATCGCCTCCATGGTGGTGCGCAGCGCCACCTCGGACGCGAAGTACTTGGCCATCGCGGCCTCGGAGTTCACCGCGCCGTTCTCGGAGCGGACCGCCGCCCAGTAGGTCAGCAGCCGGGCCGCCTGGATGTCGGTGGCCATGTCCGCGAGTTTGAGCTGGATGGCCTGGAAGTCGGAGATGGGCCGGCCGAAGGCGTGGCGCTCACGCGAGTAGCTCAGCGCGGCGTCGTAGGCGCACTGGGAGACGCCGACGGCGCGGGCCGCTATGTTGACCCGGCCGAGTTCCAGGGCGGACAGCGCCTGCTGCATGCCCCGCCCCTCGACCCCGCCGAGCAGCGCCGAGGCCGGGACGCGCACGTCCTGCAGCACGATCTCGCAGGTCTCGGTGCCCTTGTAGCCGAGCTTGGGCAGGTCGCGGCTGACCGTGTAACCGGGAGTTCCCGCCTCGACCAGGATGAGGGACATGCCTCGGTGCGCGGGGTCGGTGAGCGAGGTCTTGACCAGCACGGGCATCGGGTCGGCGTGCCGGGCGTTGGTGATCCACGTCTTGGTGCCGTTGATCACGTAGTGGTCGCCGTCGCGGACGGCCCGCGTCTGGATGCCCTGCAGGTCGGTGCCGGCCGCCGGCTCGGTCAGCGCGATGCCGGTGCGGCGGACACCGGTGGCCAGGTCCGGGAGGTAGCCGCTTCTCTGCTCCTCCGTGCCGTAGGTGGCGATCATCCAGGCGGCCAGGGAGTGCGAGCCGAGCACCCCGGCCACGCCCATCCAGCCACGCGCGATCTCCTCGAAGACCAGGGCGAACGACACCCGGTCCAGGGCCAGCCCGCCGTACTCCTCGGGGATCGTGATCCCGAACAGCCCCATCCGTTTGAAGCCCTCGACGATCTCCGTGGGGTAGCGGCCGGTCCGCTCCCACTCCGGGGCGACCGGCACGATCTCCTTGTCGACGTACTCCCGCAGGGTCCGGCGGAACAGCTGCTGTTCCTCGTTGAGCTCGAAGTCCATCACGAGGTCCTTTCCGGAAAAGCGGTCCCGCGGAGGGGGAGCGGGCCGGTCCTGGCCTGCGGGGGATACTTCACCAGGTGGCGCAAGGACATGATCTCGCACCGTCCCGGCCGGGCCACGGGCCCCCGCCGGAACCTTCCGGCGATCACGGGAAGGATCCCGCTCGGCACGGCCGCGCCAGGCCTGCCGCCGCTCCGGCAGGCGGGCCTCTCAGGCCCCGTCCCGCCCGGGGGCGAAGCCGGGGGCCGGGCCTGATCGGTAGACGCCTTCCGGGCCCACCTGGGCGGCGTGGACCTCCTCGTCCGGAGCGTACAGCCGGATCTGGACGCCGTCGGGGTCGACGAAACCCAGCGCGTGGCCGGAGGAGGCCCTGATGATCGGGCTGTGCGGGATGCCGAGGTCGTCGAGGTGGGCGACCCAGGCATCGAGCCCGGAGAGGGTGACCTGGAGCGCGAAGGGGTCGGCGTCGAAGAGCGCCCTGGCCAGGTCCGGGTTCTGGCGCAGCGCGATCTGGAAGGCGGCGCCGGGGACCTTGAAGCTCATGCCCCTGATCACGCCGTCCTCGTCCTCGAAGCTGGTGTGGTGCTCCAGCCCCAGGACGCGTTCGTACCAGGAGCGGCTCCGCTCCAGGTCACTCACCCAGATCTTGAGGTGGTGCACACCGGTCAGTGCGGCGTTCAACTCGTCTCCTCAGGAGTCCGGCGTCGTGGTGACGGTCGTGGTGAAACGGTGGTTGCAGAATCTCTCGCGCGCCTCCCTCCGGCTGAAGCGCCGCTCGGACTCCTTGCGGTCGAGCTCTTCGAAACTGTCGAAACCGAGTCTGGTCACGCCCTTGCCTCCGGTGGGGGCGGTGAGGACGACCCTTCCCCGGTGCGGGATGTGGCTGCCCGCGGCGCACCAGACACCGTCGGAGTGCTCGCGGCAGCGTAGGACGGCGACCCGCTTGCCGGCGGCGTCGAGCAGCACCGCCCTGGTGGGGCCCCGCCCCGCGGGAAAGCGGCCCCCCACCCAGAAGGTGCCCCAGTAGGGGGCGAAGGACGGGGTCAGGGTCATGGAGTAGTCAAGGGTGTAGGAGACCTGCCTGCTCGGGGCCGCGGAGGGCGTGGCCCTGGCCGTCACCTCGATACCGATCAGTGGTTTGGCCTGGCATTTCCTGGTCACGCTGACACAACTGGCCTGGGCCTGGGGCAGCGGGGCGAGGGCCACCGCGATGAGAGCGAGGCCTGCGGCGATCCCGAGAGCGTGGCGCATGAGACCTCCCGTGTTGTCCTGCCCTGAGAACGCTACATGCGCTCGGGCACGCATGTGCCTGAGTCCGGATACTTCGCCTTTCGCTATGAAAACGCGGCCTGGCCGGTGAAGGCCGATGTGAAGGTCCGGGCGGAGCGAAGGCGATTTCGCGGGACACCAGCGGCGGGAAGGTCCGGGCAGGCGGAGAGGAGGGGGTCCGCCGCCCGCCCGGAAACGGTCAGATTACCCCGGCAGACATGAGTTTGGCTCGCCTGGGCGCACGGGTATCGGCCGGATCTCCGGAGATCCGGCGGTTCGCGTCGTTCCCGGCGGTGCCGAGGGCCGCTCGGAGCACCCCACCGGCCGTCACCGCCAGGGCGGTTTCGAGGGCTTCGGGCCGCCCCCCGTGAATCGTCGGGGACGGCCCTGCCGGTGTCGCCGGACGGCTACCTCTTCCTTCCTCTCCGCAGGACCCGGAAGACGACCAGGGCGAACGCGGCCACCGCCGCGATCGTCAGAACGGGGCGCTTGCCCGCCTCGGCCGTGACCTTCTCCGCCGCGTCCTTGATCTCGGCGGGGGTCACCTCCTTGACCCGGCCGACGACCTCGGGAGCCGCCTCCTTCACACGCTCGACCATCTCGGTGGCGGTGGTGGCGGTCGCCGCTCTCGCCTTGCGCAGGTCCTCCCCAACATGGGCGGCGGTCTCCTGAAAACGGCCCTTCACATCGGTCTTGTGCACCAGTGCCTCCACAGTGTCGCCAAGTTCGCGGCGGGCGTCCTCGATGTCCCGCCGCACGGTTTCCACGTCGTTCCCGTCTTTTTTGATGATCTTGCCGGTCTTCGTCTCGCCGACACCGGTGTCGACGTAGGGTGCGACGTCGGCGGCCGCGTTCTCCGCGAGCCGGGGCGTGCCGTCGCGCTCGGACTCCGGAACGCCGAGATCCTCGCCGGGCGTGCCGTACGGCTGCTTCGGCGGGATGTTCAGCGACTCCCTCTCGTCCGGCGTTATCGGGGCACCGACCCTTTTCCTCCGGGATCCGGTGATCCCTGCCTCGGCCCGGGACCGGTCGGGTCCGCCCGGGTCTGTCTCAGTCATCGGTGGGCCCTCTCCTTTACCGCGTAGATGTCGTCCCTGACGCTCTCGATGGTCCGCGCGGGAGTCGGCGGGGACGCCTCGGCGACCTGGTGCTTGCCGGAGAACCCGAGCACACCGGCCAGGGCCAGCAGCACCACGCCCACGACCGCCGCGGCCACCCAGGCGGGCATAACGTACGCGAGGAGCAGGATCACCGCGGCGACCAGGGAGCCTGTCCCGAACAGGGCCACGACTCCCGCCCCGCCGAACAGCCCCGCGCCGATTCCGGCGTGCTTGCCCTTTTCCGTCAGTTCCGCCTTGGCCAGACGGAGTTCGTCCCTGACCAGACGCGAGACCTGCTCCGACATCTGCCGGATCAGCTCGGACGTCGGCAGTGACTCCTTGGTGTTGACCATGGACTGCCTCCTCCCCTACAGGAAAGGACGCCTACCCCGTCCCACCGCGGCAAACATCCGCCCGGCGGCGGTGTTCACGGGAGCCTCAGGGGTAACACCGCCCCACGACCGCGACCCGCAGGAGCGGCGGCACCGCCCGCACCCCTGACGTGCCGGACACGTCGATCACGTCTCCCGGCCAGGACTAGGCCATGATCATAGGGAGGCCCGCGTGTCCGAGTGGTGGAAAAGTAAAGGTACGGGCGAAGATGAGCCTCTTGAGATACTGCGTGGCACGATGAGCACGATCAGGAAGGCGGCACGCTAGAGATGGCACAGATCGTCGGCGGCGGAAGCCCGGTCAACGACGCCGAGCGACGGGTCATCGCACACCTGCGAGACAGCGCCCCGCCAGACTGGCTGCTGCTGCACAACATCGAGGTGCCCCGCGGCGACGACACCTTCGAGGTGGACGTGATCGTCCTGACCGGTCACTCGCTCTGCGTCATCGACGTCAAGGGCACCCGGGGCAGGATCGAGGTCGCGGGGAACCGCTGGTTCCCGCTGCGGCGGGAGGCGTTCGGCTCCCCTGTCGCCAAGCTGCGCGGCAACGGGCGCGCGCTCAAGGGGCTGCTCACCCAGGAGCGGCGCGAGCTGGACCGGGTCTACGTCGACAGCCTGGTGGTGCTCACCGGGGCCGACGCGGAGCTGGTCGACCCGGCCGGCCGCGACTCACGCCACGTCACCGACCTGGCCGGGCTTGTCGGCACGCTGAGTGACGCCTCCCGCGTCAGGCGCGGCCACACCACGGACACCGCGCCGTACGGCACCGCGATCATCGAGGCGCTCAACGGGAGCGTGCGACGCTCCACGGCACCGCCGCGGTTCGGCAGCTGGGAGGTGGAGGAGCAGCTGGGCGGCGACAACCGGGTCACCGAGTATCGCGCGATCAACGCGACGGTTCCCGGCAGCGAGACGGTTCTGCTGCGCGTCTACCGGGCCGACCCTCTGGCGGAGGAGGAGCCGAGGGCGGCCGAACGGCGGCTGATCACCAACGCCTACCAGGCTCTCACCAGGATCCCGGCGCACCCGTGCGTGGTGCGCGCCCGTGACTTCTTCGCCATCGACGACGAGAGCCGGTTCGTGCTGGTCCTCGACGACGTGCACGGTCAGGCGCTGCACCTGCACCTCACCGCCTCCCCCCGCACGCTCTCCACCGCCGCCCGGCTGGACGTGGTGGAGGACATGCTGCTGGGCCTGGCCCACGTGCACGCCAACAACGTGATCCACCGGGCGCTCAGTCCCGCGTGCGTGCTGGTGACGGAGAACGGCCGGGCGATGCTCACCGGGTTCGACTACGCCAAGCCCGGCCCCCGCGCGCACACCGTTGCCAACGAACTGCCCAACGTGCTCGACACCCACTACGCGGCCCCCGAGTGCCAGGCCATGCCCGAGCGGATGACCGCCGCCTCCGACGTGTACGCGGCCGGGGTGATCGCCTTCCAACTGCTGACAGGGGAGCTCCCACCGGCCAATCCCGACGCCGAACCCGCTTCCAGTGAGGCGTCCGCCGAGGTCATGGACCTGCTCCGGCGCATGCGCGACCACGCGACGCACAAGCGCCCGGACGCCGCCGAGGCCCTGTCCGACCTGCGACGGGCGCGGCGCCCCCGCCCCGCGGCCCTCACCGCGCCGGATTCCGGCGCGTCGGCCCCCCTCCCCCAGGTCCCTGGTACGGCGAACACCGGCGTGGCGGCTCCCGGACGCCCGGAGGGGCCCGAGCCGGAACGCCACCGGCGAGACGCCCACGCGCCCGCGCGGAACGGGGAAGAGCGCGAGGAGAGCCCGCGTGACAGGAGCGGGCCGGGACAGGAGCCGCTGCTCGACAGGCTCAGGATGAGGTTCCGGCGTATCACCGGAAAACAGTCGTGAAGGCGAACCGGACCCGCGACGGAGTAGGGGTGTAACCCATAGAAGGGACACCCGGCACATGGCCGCTCCCCCTGATGCGCCGACGAGAGTCGACGACGCCGCGCTGATAGAACGGTCGCGGCACCGTCCCGACCTGTTCGCGATGCTCTACGACCGCTACTTCGTCGAGATCCACCGCTACGCCGCCGGACGGCTCGGCTCGCAGATCGCCGACGACGTCGCCGCCGAGACCTTCCTGGTGGCGTTCCGTAGACGGGAGACGTTCGACCCCACCAGGGGGACGGTGCGGCCCTGGCTGTACGGCATCGCCACCAACCTGGTCGCCCAGCACCGCAGGAGCGAGACACGCAGGCTGGAGGCGTTCCAGCGGGCATCCGTCGACGGTGAGGCCGACGAGGGATACGAGGAGCGGGTGGCCACCCGCCTCGCCGCCGCGGGCGTGCGGGGGCCGCTCGCGTCGGCGTTGAGCGGCCTTTCCGACGGCGACCGCGACGTGCTGCTGCTGGTCGCGCTCGCCGATCTCAGCTACGAGGAGGTCTCACAGATCCTCCACATCCCTTTCGGCACCGTCGGCTCCCGGCTCAACCGGGTGCGCAGGAAGCTGCGCGCGGCGCTGGGCGGCGTCAATCCCATGATCGGAGGCTCTGATGGATGACCTGACCGCAGTCCGGGACCTGCTCGCGGAGCCGGAACCGTCCCGCGAAGTGATCGCGGCGGGCCGGGACCGGCTCCTGGCCGCCATGCCGTCGCCTCAGGAGCCGCCCGGGGGCCGAGGGCTCCTGCAGGCACGGCGGGGCCGCAGGGCGGCCTGGTGGACGGCCCTGGGGATGGGGGTGGCCGGGACGGCCGCGGCCGCGGCCCTGGTGATCACCTCGTCGACCGCCGCCTCGCCGACGCCACTCCCGCACCTGCCCGCCCCCGGCACGCAGGACACCGGGGCCGAGGCGAGACAGGTCCTGCTGGCCGCGGCCACCGCGGCGGCCAGGGCACCGGTGAAGGGTGCCTACTGGGTCACCCGCGCCGTCCGAGGGAACCAGCGCGTCGCGCCGAATGCCGGCTATCTCATCCTGCGGAGTCACGCCGAGGAGAGGTGGCTGTCACGCGCACGCGACGGGCAGAGCTGGAGGATCAGCCAGTACCTCGGCGCGAAACCGGCGACTCCCAAGGACGAGGCGGCCTGGCGGAAGGACGGCTCCCCCGACCGCTGGCTGTTCGCGGACGGCGCGCTGACGGGCGGCTACGTCTCCGCCGAGGACAGGATCGAGTCCAAACCGGGAGAACGGGAGGCGTCCCGCCTGCGCGGCAAGTGGAAGGGGTCGGCCGGCCACCTGACCAAGGGACTGCTCACCTGGGCCGAGGTGCGCGCGATACCGGACACCCCGGAGAAGTTGAGGATCTACCTGAACGGGCGTGGCAAGGAGTTCACCGCCAAGTGGCCGGGGGCCGAGAAGGCCGAGAAGCAGGTGGAGCCGTGGCTGCTGGAGGACTGCATGATGATCATCACCTCGCTCCCGGTCACCCCCGCGACCCGCGCGGCGGCCTATCGGCTGCTGGCCTCCCTGCCGGGGATGACGTCGGAGGGGAAGGTCGTCGACGGGCTCGGCCGGGTCGGTCAGGCGATCTCCTACCCGGTCAGCACCACCACGCCACAGGGCGAGAGCAAGGTCTACGGAACCAACCGGCTGGTGATCGACGTGTCGAGCGGGCTGCCGCTGTCGCGGGAGCAGGACGGCCTCGACCGGCTCAGGGACGGGCGGACCTACAAGGTCACCTCGTTCACCGCGTACGAACGGATCGGCTGGACCGACGACCTGCCCGACCTGCCCGCCCGGCACGACTGAACGCGGCTCAGGAGTCGACGAAGTCGTCGGGGACCATCACCCGCAGCCCGTTGGGGACGGTGCGGATCGTGATGGGGGTCATCAGGCGGACCTCGCCGTCGACGTCGGCGGCCAGCGGCGGGTCGGTCTCCAGGTGCATCTCTCGCCCCACCACGAAGGGACCTCCCGCGAGGCTGCGCCAGCGGCCGCTGCCGGCCCGGATCATGGTCTCCACCAGCAGGCGCAGCCGCTTGCCCGAGCCGAGCTGGTAGGCGACCAGGCGGCCGTTGTCGATGCTGATGTCCTTGGCGACCTGCCAGCCGCCGTGGAAGCGGCCGTTGGCGATGTTGAGCTGGTGGGTGAGCAGCTCGTGGCGGCGGCCGTCCACGGTGAGGAAGGCCCGGAACGGCCGGTGGCCCGGCAGGACCGTCAGTGCCGTGAGCGGGTAGGCCGCGCGGCCGAGCAGGCGTTTCACCCCGTGCCTGACCTTGCCCGCCACCTCCACCGACACCCCGAAGCTGGCCAGGTTGGCGAACTCGCGGTCTCCGGCGATGCCCAGGTCGATGTCCGCGACCTTGCCGGTGCGCAGCACCTCGATGGCTCCGGCGAGGTCGAGGGGGACGCCGAGGCTGCGGACGAAGTTGTTGGTGGTGCCCAGGGGTAGCACGCCGAGGGCGACGTCGCGGTGGGCGACGTGCTTGACGGCGGAGCTGAGCGTGCCGTCGCCACCGCCCACGACGAGCAGGTCGGGCCCCGCGGCCAGGGCCTCCTCGATGATGGCGCGCAGACGCTTGGGATCTTCCACGGGGAAGAAGCGGATCGATCCGAACCTCTCGGCCCGCAGCGCGCGGACCACCTCCGGGTAGTGGCGCCGGCCTCGGCGCGAGCGCGTGTTGACGACCACGCAGACCCTGCCCTCGGTCCTGATGGCCTCGGTGTGCTCGGCCTTGCTTCGAAGCTCTCCCACGCTGCCCCTATCCGATCGGGTGCCTGCCCGTTCAAATGGTATGGCCCCGCCGTCGGTGACAGCGGGGCCATACTCCTGCGGGGTTTACTTCTTGGGCGGGGTGACCTGAACGATCGCGCCGAGGTTACCCGGCAGCGGGGTGACGAGCTTGAGCTTCACGCCCAGCGCCTTGCCCTCGTCACCGGGGTTTCCGGAGCCGAGGACGTGGCCGCCGCCCATGTCGGTGCCGTACGCCTGGGTGGCCGGGCTGCCGTCGGCGTTGACGACCCGGGTGCTGTACGGCTGGTCGCCCGCCGACGGTACGACCGTCGAGGCGTCGAAGTCGCGGTAGTACAGGCTGGTGCCGCGCGCCTCGAAGCCGGGGTACCAGGTCTTGGCGTCGGTGAACTCCGAGACCCCCTTCAGCCCGTCCACCTTGGTGCAGTACGTGCTGAAGGGCTCGTCCGGCCCCTCGATGCAATCGGTGAAGGGGTAGGTCTTGGCGAAGGAGAAGGCGGCGTTCGAGCTCTGCACGCGTCCCGACATGTTCTTGAGCGTGGTGGGATCCTTCGTGGCCGCCACGCCGGTCCGCCGCAGCGGGTCGAAGTGGGAGTCGACCAGGATCAGGCTGCCCTTGGAACCGATGCTCGGCGCCAGTTCGAGGTTGTTGGCCACCGAGTTGTTGGTGTAGTTCGAGTCGCGGTACCAGACGAGCAGGCCGGGGGCGTTGTACTTGACCTTCTCCACCTTCCACGCGCCGTCACGCGAGTAGTTGGTGGTGTAGGTGTACTGCAGGCCCTTGTCGAACCCGTCGAGGTTGCGCCACTCGGCCAGGTAGAAGCGGGAGACCTCCCGCGTGCCGTCGTTGAGGGCCCAGCCCTGGCCGTTGGTGTTGTTGAAGCTGCCGCCGGTGGCCGTCCAGCCGTTGAGGCCGCCCTCCAGGTCGTCGCTCCAGACGGTCTGGGTGCCGTTGGTGAGCGCGAAGTCGTCGGCGTGCCAGCCGCGCGGGGTGTAGGCGGCGTCGGTGTTGTAGGTCAGGCGGAGCTTGATGTTCTTGCCGGCGAACGGCGTGAGGTCGACGTAGTCGTGCCGCCAGCCGTTGGTGGCGCCGGTGAGGCCGTACTTCTTGTCGCCGAACGCGGCGAGGTTCCCGTTGGGGTCGGTGTAGTCGTCGTCGGTGGAGACCAGGGCTCCGCCGTCGGTGTAGACCCTCTGCTGGCTCCAGGTGGCGCCGCCGTCAACGGAGGTCTCGATGAAGCCGAAGTCCCAGTCGTCCTCGATCTCGTAGTTGTTCCAGAGCCAGAACTTCAGGTCGGTCCCCGCGGGCACCTGAACGTCTCGGGCGATCTTGACGTTGGCCCACTCCTGGTCGAAGTTGGACCAGAGCGTCTTGGTGCCGCTGTGCGGCTCGACCATCGTGACCGGCGGGCTGTCCAGGTTCACCCGGACGCCGTCCTCGGTGAGCTTGGGCGTACGCGAGGCCTGGCCGATCGTCACCGCGCGGGCGCGGTCACCGGGGTTGAAGACCTTGGGGTTGGCCCAGCCGAGGACCCACTTGCTCCAGATGCTCATGTGGGTGGGCATCGACTGGAAGATCGGGCCGCTGTGCGATCCGCTGGACATCAGGTCCCAGAAGTCCACCGCGGAGGACGCCTGGCCGCTGGTGTCGTAGAGGTCCGGAAGGCCCAGGTCGTGGCCGTACTCGTGGGCGAAGACACCGACGCCGGAGTCCTCGGGCTGCACGATGTAGTTGGAGATCTTCACGTTCTTGCCGGGCACCTGGTAGCCGCCGGCCACAGCGCTGGAGTGTGCCCAGATCGCGTAGGTGCCCTCGGCGCCGCCGTCGGAGGACTTGTCCTTGCCCGCGTGGACCAGGACCAGGTGGTCGACCACGCCGTCGGGCTCGGCGAAGTTCCCGTCGCCGTCGGCGTCACCGACGTCCTCGAGGTCGTAGTCGGCCCACGGGAAGTTCGGGTCGGCGGCGGCCAGGGCGTTCACCGCGTCGATGGCGAGCTGGCCGGCTCCGCGCGGGTTGTCCGGGTGGCCGCTCATGTCCTGTACCGGCTGGCCGCAGGCGCGCGCGCCGTAGTATGCCTCGGAGTGCGGGACCTTGATCCACGGGCTTGCCTGCCCGGTGACCGTGTAGGCGCCCTTGGACATCTCCTCGTACATGTTCTTCAGGGTGTGCTTGGAGATGTCTATGCCCTTGCGGCCGTCCCGCGGGTCGGTCAGGTCGGTGCGGACGCGCTGGGTGATGCCCCCGGTGCTGTAAAGCATCTTGTTGAAGTGGTCGGGGCTGAAGTCGGGCACCCAGAAGCTGTTGTTGTCCTTGTGAGACAGCGTGGCCGGGTTGGGGATCTTGTTGTGCAGCGGGCCGTTGAGCCGCGTGCCCGGCGGCTCGGTGACGCACTCGGCCGGGTCCTCGCTGGTCACGCTCGCCGGACGGGAGAATCCGGAGAAGTCGTCGTTCGCCTGGTCGTTGAACTCCACCAGCAGGGTGAGGAGCTTGGCCGTCTTGGGGGTCTTCGCCTTCTTGAAGAGGAGGTCCGCGGGGTTGAGCCCCGTCCTGATCGCCTCGGCCTCTCGGGCGGCCAGCACCCGCGCGGCGACGGGGTTGCCCTCGGAGTACTTCCGGTCGATCTTCCTGGACGGACCGGTCTTGCGCGCCTTGGCCGACGGCACGGCCGGGTCGCCGACCTCCGGCTCGTCCCTGGGCGGCGCGTAGTTGATGTAGTAGTCGGCCGCGGTCGGCTGGTAACGCGCGACCGAGGAGTCGCTATCGGCCGACGCACCGCTCACAGCCAGTCCCGTGACGGCCAGGCCGAGCACGGGAACCATCGCGAGAAGGCGTCTGGGAGCGCCTCCTCTGCTGACTCTGCCGGACAACGTGTCCCCTCCCTGCGCCCGGGTTTACCGGATGCGGACATTTCCGGCGCGCCGGATGAGCGCACCGAACGGGGACGTTAGACGAGAAGGTAAAGCCAGAGTCAAGGCGCCAAATGATGTTGTAAAAATGAAATAAAGTGTCTTTTACTGGGAATGGTGGTGATTTTCACTACGCTCCGACTCGGCGCCGCCGGAAACTGCCTCCGAAAGCCCCTTGAGGTGCGGAATTGGCGTATGGGGGGTTCGGCGTACCGCCGAACACTTGCTCGGGGCCAGGCCGTACAGTCCACTTGTGACCGCTATCTCCGAACTTGTCGCCGCGCTCGCACCGGAGAAGGTGCTGACCGACTCCGACGTGACCGACTCCTACGCCCGGGATCGAACCTTTCTTGAGCCCGGCAAACCGCTGGCCGTGGTGCTCGCGCACACCAGGGACGACGTGGTCGCCGTGATGAGATGGGCCACCCGGTACCGGGTCCCCGTGGTGCCCCGGGGTGCCGGTACCGGCCTGGCCGGCGGGGCGACCGCCGTCGAGGGGTGCGTCGTGCTGGCGCTGCACAGGATGGCGGCCATCAGGGAGCTGTCCCCCGACGACGAGATAGCCGTGGTCGAGCCGGGGGTCATCACCGCCGACCTGGACCGGGCCGCCCGCGAGCACGGGCTGATGTACGCCCCCGACCCCTCCTCCTACGAGATCTCCACCATCGGCGGCAACCTGGCGACCAACGCGGGCGGCCTGCGGTGCGTGAAGTACGGCGTGACCCGCGACTCGGCGCTAGGCCTGGAGGTCGTGCTCGCGGACGGGCGGGTGATCAACACCGGTCGGCGCACCGTGAAGGGCGTGACGGGGTACGACCTGACCGGCCTGTTCGTCGGCTCCGAGGGGACGCTCGGGGTCATCACCGCGGCGACGGTGCGGCTACGCAGAGCGCCGTCGGTCTACCCGGCAACGATCGCGGCCGAGTTCACCTCCCTCAGGGAGGCCGCCGCCGCCGTCTCCGCGATCATCGCGGCCGGGTGCCAGCCGTCCCTGCTGGAGCTGCTCGACCGGAACACGCTCAAGGCCATCGACGACTGGCGGAACATCGGGCTGGAGGAGTCGACCCGGGCGATGCTGATCGCGCAGTCGGACGCGGTGGACGGCCCGGCCGTCTCCGAGCGCATGGCGGAACTCTGCACCGCCAGCGGCGCGGCCTTCGTGGCGGTGTCGTCGTCGGCGCAGGAGGCCGAGCAGCTGATCGAGGTCCGCCGGATGGCGTACGAGGCCAAGGAGCGGCTGGGCAAGTGCCTGGTGGAGGACGTGTGCGTACCGCGCTCCCTGCTGCCTGACATGATCGAGAAGATCGAGGCGATCGCGGCCAAGCACGGCGTGCTGATCACCACGGTCGCCCACGCGGGCGACGGCAACCTGCACCCCGTCTTCGTCTTCGACAGGACCCTGAGCGAACCGCCGCCCGAGGTGTGGGCGGCGGCCGACGAGCTCTTCAGGGAGACCCTGAAGATGGGAGGCACGCTCACCGGCGAGCACGGCGTCGGGCTGCTGAAACAGCGCTGGCTGTCCATGGAGACCGGGCCGGTCACCGAGGAGATCCACCACGGGATCAAACAGGTCTTCGACCCGCTCGGCATTCTCAACCCCGGCAAGGCCATCTGAGCGGGTTTCCACCACACCGGGCGGGAACCCTGCAGATCCCGCCCCACCAGGACAAAAGATGGGACCTCCGCGGATTCCCATCAGACCGAGCACGGGATTCCGCGGCTCCCCGGATCTCCATGGCCGTTCGCTCCCCTCTCGCGCTGGTAGCGTTCTGCCCCACATAAACCATTCTTTTGGGTTTTGTCGGGGGGGCATCTGGTGGAACCACTAACAACGGAGGATCCCCCACGCCTGGGATCGTTCGAGCTGACCGGACGGCTCGGAGAGGGCGGGCAGGGGATCGTCTACCTCGGGCGGGGGCCTGAGGGCGAGCAGGTCGCCGTCAAGCTTCTCCACCACGGACTGGTCGGCGACCCCGAGGCCAGGGCACGCTTCCTGCGCGAGGTGTCGGTCGCGCAACGGGTGGCCCGGTTCTGCACCGCCTCCGTGCTCCACGCCGACCTCGCCGGCAGCCGTCCGTACATCGTGAGCGAGTACGTCCCCGGCCCCTCCCTGCGCCAGCTGGTCGACAGCCAGGGGCCGCGGCGCGGCGCCTCCCTGGAACGTCTCGCCGTCAGTACCGCCACCGCGCTGTCGGCGATCCACCGCGCGGGCATCCTGCACCGTGATTTCAAGCCCGCCAACGTGCTGATGGGTCCCGAGGGCCCGGTGGTGATCGACTTCGGCATCGCCAGGGCGCTGGACTCCCCGGGGATGACCGCGACCGGGGTCGCGATGGGCACCCCTTCCTATCTCGCGCCCGAGCAGCTCGGGGCGGGCGAGGTGACACCCGCGGCCGACGTGTTCGCCTGGGGCGTCACGATGGTCTTCGCCGCGACCGGCAGGCCCGCGTTCGGCCAGGACTCCATCCCCGTCGTGATCAACCGGATCCTGAACACGGAGCCGGAACTGGGCGCGCTGGAGGGAGAGCTGTGCGAGCTGGTCACGGCCTGCCTGTCGAAGGACCCGGCACTGCGCCCCACCGCCGAGCAACTCGTCAACCGTCTGATGGGCACCGCCCCCACCACCCCGGTCCGGCGTCCGGCCCCCCTCCCCGGCCCTGTGCCCGGTCCCGGTCCTGGTCACCTGTCCGTGGCGGCCACGCGACAGAGCGGGCAGCGTCAGGACGGACCGCCGACGGGCGGACCGGGACACGTAGGGCCGGGACACGGCGGACCGGGACACGGCGGACCGGGAGGCACCGCGCCGGGACAGGGCGGACCGGGAGGCACCGCGCCGGGACAGGGCGGCCCCGGGCGGGCCGGGGAGCCTGGTGGGAGGAAGCCGCGCGGGCCTGTGGGGCTCCTGCTCACCGGGGTGGCGGTCGTGGCCGCGCTCGGCGTGACCGCCGGGACCATGGTGGTCCTGCAGAACGACGAGAAGGCCACGATGGCGCGAGCCGGAGCGGCATCCATCGCGGCGGAGACCCCGGGCCCCGACCCGACGACCGTTCCCGGCGATCCGCTCACGGCCGGGAAAGAGGCTTCCCGGCCTCCGGAGAACGAGGAACTCCTCACGATCACGCCCCACCCGTCCCGGCCGATCGCGCGGCCGTCATCCCGACCGGCCGAGAACCCGAGCCGCGCTGCGGGAGCGCCGACGGGGAAGCCGAGCAGGCCCCCCTCCCGGACCTCCAGCCCGGCGGCCACCACCGCCAAGCCCACCCCGCCGGCGGAGCAACCGGGCTCGGCGGAGCCGAGCGGCATCGTCAAGCCCTCATCGGCTCCCGAGCCGACGGCCAAGCCCACCGCCACCTCGCGACCGACCTCGACGGTGAAGCCCACCGTCAAGCCCACTGCCAAGCCGAGTCCCACCCCTCAGAAGCCCAACCCCTATACGGCCACCGGCGTCTGCGGCAGCGGCTACAAGGTCATCAACTCCAAGGCCCTGGGCAGTGTCGCGACGATCTACCTGCTCTACAGCTCCGCCGCGGGCAAGAACTGCGTCGTCACCATGTCCAGGTATGTGATTCCCGCCAAGATCTCAATGAACGCGACACTTCAGGTGCAGGGCGGCTCCAGCGGGAGCAACCCCGGCAAGTTCACCGTCTACGCGGGCCCGGTACGCCTGTCCGGGGCCAAGAAGTGCGTCATCTGGGGAGGCTCACACGGGTCGCTGTCCTGGAAGAGCGGCTGGAGCCACTGCGGCTGAGCACGAGGACTGTCGCATACTCCTCGGTGACCCGCGTGATGTCGCCGCCGCACCTCGTCCACCGCGTGAGCGTCCCGCCCACGACCAGGACGACCGCGGCATCCGACCGGCCCAGAGCCGGCCGGAGATCTCCAGGCGGCTCCGCTCGGAGACGCCGGGGTATGTCTTCAAAGCCATGGATACGGCCGTCCTGACCTGTGCGCAGTGGCGTTTGCCGGGTACATGGCGCTCCAGGTACTTGATCTGGATTTACCGTGAACTCGCGAGTGGGATGTGCTGATCGGCGGCATAGGTTTTCCAGACCATGGAGTGCTGAGAGGAGAAACCGATGCCTGACCCGATGCCGTGGCCGTCCAGGCTGCCGATCGTCCAGGCTCCGATGGCCGGCGGGGCGTCCACGCCCGAATTGGCCGCCTCCGTGTCCGGCGCCGGAGGTCTGGGATTTCTCGCGGCCGGTTACAAGACGGCCGCGCAGATGCGGCAGGAGATCGAGCGGACGCGTGAACTCACGTCTCGCCCGTTCGGAGTGAACGTGTTCATGCCTACGGCCGACGAGGCCGATCAGGCCGAACTCGGCGCCTATGCGCGAGCCATCGAGGGGGAGGCGCGACGGCTTGGCACCGAGCTCGGGGTCCCGCGCGGCGGCGACGACGACTTCACGGCCAAGATCGAGGATCTGCTCGCGGATCCGCCCGCGGTGGTGGGATTCACGTTCGGCTGTCCCGAGGACGAACTCGTCCGGGCGTTCCGCCGCAAGGGGACCGCGGTGCTGGTCACCGTGACGTCGGTGGCCGAGGCCCGGCTGGCCTCGGCCGACGCGTTGTGCGTCCAGGGAGAGGAAGCGGGCGGGCATCGGGGGTCGTTCGCCAACACGGACGCAGCAGGAATGGGCCTGGACCGCTTGCTGCCCCGGATACGTGAGGTGTCACGGCTTCCCCTCATCGCGGCCGGCGGTATCGCCTCGGCCGCCGACGTCTCCCGGGTCCTGTCCGCGGGAGCGGTCGCGGCCGCGGCGGGCACCGCCTTCCTCCTCTGTCCCGAGAGCGGCACCGGCGCGGTCCACCGCGCGGCGCTGACCGATCCGCGCTTCACCCGGACCGCCATGACCAGGGCCTTCACCGGACGTCCGGCGCGCGGCCTGGTCAACCGGTTCATGACGGAGTACTCCGGCCGGGCGCCCGCGGCCTATCCGCAGGTCCATCACCTGACGGCGCCGCTGCGGCGCGCCGCCGCGGCACAGGGGGACGCCGAGGCGCTGCACCTATGGGCCGGAACCTCCTGGCACCGGGCGCGACCCGTACCGGCGGCGCGGGTCACCGTGGACCTGGCCGCGATCTGAATCGGTCAGAGCCGGGCTCGATCAGCGGTGTCGGCGGGCAGGACGGCTCCGGCGCCGTCGGAGCCGACAGCCGCGGCCTCGCCGGGGTGAGGGCGACATCGAATCCATCCCGGCCTCTGGCAGGCGCATGGGTTCTGGGTTACCGTAACTGACGTGATCGTCAAGTCTGAGACGCTCAGCACCCGGGGCCGGCGCACGCGAGCGGCGCTCGTCCAGGCCGGACGGGAGATGTTCGAGGAGCGAGGCTACGACGCCGTGCGTGTCGACGACGTCTGCGCGCGCGCCGGTGTCTCACACGGCACCTTCTACACCTACTTCGGCTCGCGCGAGGAGCTGTTCCGTGAGGTGGCGGCCACCGTGGTGGGCGAGATGTTCACCGCCAGCGTGGTCGGGCCCAGCGCTCCCGACGACCCGTACGCCCGCATCGAGGCCGCCAACCTGCTCTACCTGCGCGCCTGGGCCACCAACTCCCGGTTGGTAAGGATGCTGGAGCAGGTCGCGATCGCCGACGAGGGGTTCCGCGGCCTCCTGCTCGAGTTGCGCGAGGTCTTCGTGCGGCGCGGCGCGGAGGGGCTGCGCCGCCTGCAGGAGCAGGGCCTGGCCGATCCGTCGCTGGACCCCCGGCTGACCGCCGTGATGCTGGGCGGGATGGTCGAGCACTTCGCCCACGTCTGGCTCGACCTCGGCGAGCACGCCGACGAGCGGACCGCCGTAACCATGCTCTCCACGCTCTGGGCCCGGGCCATCGGCCTGACGCCCGCGAGCCGGGGCAACAACATGACGCCAACGTCAATCAAGGAGGCGGGTTCGTGAGCCGGCTGGACACCTCCGGTGACGACTACCTGGCCCGGCGCGAGGCGATGCTCGCCAAGCTGGCCGAGCTCGACGCCGAGCAGGCCAGAGCGGTGGCCGGCGGCGGCGAGAAGTACGTCGACCGGCATCGCGCGCGGGGCAGGCTGCTGGCCAGGGAACGGATCGAGCTGCTCGTCGATCCCGACTCGGCGTTCCTGGAGCTCTCACCGCTGGCGGGCTGGGGCAGCGACTTCCCCGTGGGGGCGAGCGTGGTCACCGGGATCGGGGTGGTCGAGGGCGTCGAGTGCGTACTCGTCGCCAACGACCCGACGGTGCGGGGCGGCTCGTCCAACCCGTGGACGCTGCGCAAAACGCTCAGGGCGGCCGACATCGCCTTCGAGAACCGGCTGCCGCTGATCAATCTGGTGGAGTCCGGCGGGGCCGACCTGCCGACCCAGAAGGAGATCTTCATCCCCGGCGGCCGGATCTTCCGCGACCTGACCCGCCTGTCGGCGGCCGGGATCCCCACGATCGCCCTGGTCTTCGGCAACTCCACCGCCGGCGGGGCGTACGTACCGGGGATGAGCGACCACGTGGTCATGGTCAAGAAGGGCGCGAAGGTCTTCCTCGGAGGGCCGCCGCTGGTCAGGATGGCCACCGGGGAGGAGTCCGACGACGAGTCGCTGGGCGGTGCCGAGATGCACGCCCGGGTCAGCGGGCTGGCCGACTACCTGGCCGCCGACGAGCACGACGCGCTGCGGATCGGGCGGCAGATCGTCAGGGGCCTGAACCGGCGAAGGCTCGGCGCCTCCGCCGGGGCCGTGCGTGACCCGCTGTACGACGAGGACGAGCTGCTGGGCATCGTGCCCGAGGACCTGAAGATCCCGTTCGACCCGCGCGAGGTGATCGCACGGATCGTGGACGGCAGCGAGTTCGACGAGTTCAAACCCCTGTACGGCGGGAGCCTGGTGACCGGGTGGGCCCGCCTGCACGGCTACCCGATCGGGATACTGGCCAACGCCCGGGGGGTGCTGTTCAGCGAGGAGGCGCAGAAGGCCGCGCAGTTCATCCAGCTCGCCGGCCAGGCCCGCACACCGCTGGTCTTCCTGCAGAACACCACCGGCTACATGGTCGGCAAGGACTACGAGCAGGGCGGCATCATCAAGCACGGCGCCATGATGATCAACGCGGTGTCCAACTCGACGGTCCCGCACCTCACGATCGTCATGGGCGCCTCGTACGGAGCGGGCAACTACGGCATGTGCGGCCGGGCCTACGACCCTCGTTTCCTGTTCTCCTGGCCCAGCGCGAAGTCGGCGGTCATGGGGCCCGCCCAGCTCGCCGGAGTGCTGTCCATCGTCGGCAGGGCCGCGGCCCAGGCCCGGGGGCAGGTCTACGACGAGGAGGGCGACGCGGCGATGCGCCGGATGGTCGAGGCACAGATCGAGGCCGAGTCGCTGCCGTTCTTCCTCTCCGGCCGCCTCTACGACGACGGGGTGATCGACCCCCGCGACACCCGGACGGTCCTGGGCCTGTGCCTGTCCGCCGTACACAACGCCCCCGCCCCGGAGCCCGCGGGCTTCGGCGTCTTCCGGATGTGACCATGCCCGCGAACATGCCCGCGAACATGCCCGTGACCGCCTCGCCGATCCGCCGCCTGCTCGTCGCGAACCGGGGTGAGATCGCCCGCCGCGTCTTCCGTACCTGCCGCGACCTCGGCATCGAGACCGTCGCGGTCTTCTCCGACGCCGACGCCGACGCCCCGCACGCGGCCGAGGCGGACCACGCGGTGCGGCTCGGCGGTGTCAGACCCGCCGACACCTACCTGTCGGTGGCGAAGATCATCGACGCGGCCCGCAGATCGGGGGCGGACGCGGTCCATCCCGGCTACGGCTTCCTGTCGGAGAACGCCGCCTTCGCGCGGGCCGTGCGGGACGCCGGCCTGACCTGGGTCGGTCCACCGGCCGAGGCCGTCGCCGCGATGGGCTCCAAGATCGAGGCCAAGGAGCTGATGGCGGCCGCGGGGGTCCCGGTGCTGCCGGGATTCACCACGGGTCCCGGCCACTCGACGGACGACCTGGAACGGGACCTGGACGCCGTGTTCACCCCGATGGGCGGACACCTTCCCCTGCTGGTGAAGGCGTCGGCCGGGGGCGGCGGGCGCGGGATGCGCATCGTACGGCTGACCGGCGACCTGCCGGAGGCGGTCGAGTCGGCGCGCGCCGAGGCCGCGTCGGCGTTCGGGGACGGCACGGTGTTCGTCGAGCCCCTGCTGGAGGGCGCCCGGCACATCGAGGTGCAGATCCTGGCCGACGGGCACGGGACGGTGTGGGCGCTGGGCGAGCGGGAGTGCTCGATCCAGCGGCGGCACCAGAAGGTGATCGAGGAGACCCCCTCCCCGGCGATCTCCCCGGCGACGCGGGCGCGGCTGCGCGACGCGGCGGTCACGGCCGCGCGGGCCATCGACTACGTCGGCGCCGGAACCGTCGAGTTCCTCGTCAGGGGCGACACGGTCGCCTTCCTGGAGATGAACACCCGCCTGCAGGTGGAGCACCCGGTGACCGAGTGCGTCTACGGCGTCGACCTCGTCGAACTGCAACTGCGGATCGCCGAGGGCGCCCGGCTGCCCGCGTCACCGCCCGAGCCGTCCGGGCACGCCGTCGAGGCGCGCCTGTACGCCGAGGACCCGGCCCGCGACTGGCTCCCGCAGAGCGGCACCCTGCACCGCCTCGAGATCCCCGGCGTGGACTCCCGCTTCGCGCCCGCGTCCGGCGGGCGGCACGGACTGCGGCTGGACTCCGGCGTCGAGGACGGCTCGGTGATCGGGGTGCACTACGACCCGATGCTCGCCAAGGTCGTCTCCTACGGCGTGAGCCGCTCCGACGCCGTGCGGCGGCTGGCCTTCGCGCTGGCGGGCGCGCGAATCCACGGCCCCGTCACCAACCGGGACCTGCTGGTCGAGGTCCTGCGCCATCCGGCGTTCCTCGCCGGGGAGACCCATACGGGTTTCCTGACCGAGCACGGCCTCACCGGGGCGGCGCCCGGACGGCAGACCGCCGGAGCCGGGCCGGGGGCCGTGCGCCTGTCCGCCCTCGCCGCCGCGCTCGCGCGGGCGTCGGCCAACCGCGCGGCGGCGACGGTGCAGGCGGGACTGCCGGGCGGATGGCGCAACGTGGTGTCGCAGCCGCAGCGCACCGCGTTCGCGGAGGCGGAGATCTCCTACCGGATCACCAGGGCCGGCCTGCGTGCCGAGGGGTTCCCCGATACCGTTCTGGTCGGCGCGACGCCCTCGCTCGTCGTACTGGAGACCTCCGGCGTGCGGCACAGGTTCGCCGTGGCCCGCTACGACGGCGTGACGCACGTGGACTCCCCGCTCGGTTCCGTACGGCTCACCCCGCTGGAGCGCCTGCCTGCGCCGGTGGAGCAGGTGCTACCCGGCTCCCTGCTGGCACCCATGCCCGGTACCGTGCTGCGGATCGACGTCAAACCCGGCGAGAGGGTCGGTGGGGGGCAGGTGGTCGTGGTGCTCGAAGCCATGAAGATGGAGCACCGGATCACCGCACCCGCACCGGGCACGGTGGCGGCGGTGAACGTGGCGCCGGGCCGCCAGGTCGAGGCCGGGTTCGTGCTGGTCGTGATCGAGGAGCAGACTTGATCCCCTCCCCGGGCTCTCCGGAGCCGGGATACGGGGTCTTGCGGCTGGAAGGATTCAGATGAGAACCGATGGGGGTTGGCCGGTGGAGCGCCTGGTGCACGGGGAGGTGTCCGGAGGGGTGGCGACGATCACCCTCGACTCCCCCCGCAACCGCAACGCCCTGTCGGTGCGGTTGCTGGGCGATCTGGAGGACCGGCTCAACTGGGCGCTGGCCGAGGAGAGCGTCCGGGTGATCGTGCTCACCGGGACCGGGCCGGTGTTCTGCGCGGGCGCCGATCTGAAGGAGCAGCGAGTGACCACCCGCGGCGCGCACGAGGCGCCGGTGACCGCGTCGTTTCCGGAGATCATGAGCCTGATCTGGGAGAGCCCGAAGCCGGTCGTGTGCAGGCTGAACGGCACCGCGAGGGCCGGGGGGCTCGGTCTGGTGGCGGCCTGCGACTTCGCGATCGCCCCCGACTCGGCGTCGTTCGCCTTCAGCGAGGTACGGCTCGGCGTGGTGCCCGCGATGATCTCGGTGACCGTGCTGCGGCGGCTCGACCCGCGCGCCGCCGCCGAGTACCTGCTCACCGGGGAGACGTTCGACGCCGCCCGCGCCAGGGAGATCGGGCTGCTCACCCGCGCCGTGCCCGAGGAGGAGCTGGACGCGACGGTCGCCCACTACACCGGCATGCTGCTGCGCGGCGGCCCCGAGTCGCTCGCTCTCACCAAGCAGCTCGTGCGGACCGTGCCCGAGCTGAGTGTCGAGGAGGGCATGCGCCAGATGGCCGAGCTGTCCGCCCGGCGCTTCACCTCCGCCGAGGGACAGGAGGGGATCGCCGCCTTCATGGAGAAGCGGCCCGCGTCCTGGATCCCCGCCTCCGAGGCGGGCTGACACCGCCTGCATACCCGCCCGAGGAGATCCGATGTTGCGTATCGCCAACTGCTCCGGCTTCTACGGCGACCGGCTGTCGGCCGCCAGGGAGATGGTGGAGGGCGGCCCGATCGACGTGCTCACCGGCGACTGGCTCGCCGAGCTGACCATGCTGATCCTGGCCGGGAACCGGCTCAAGGGCCGCCCCGGCTACGCGCCGACCTTCCTCAAGCAGCTGGAGGAGGTCCTCGGGACCTGCCTGGAACGCGGCATCAAGATCGTCTCCAACGCGGGCGGCCTGGATCCCGCCGGGTGCGCCGGGGCGGTGACCGAGCTGGCGGCGCGCCTCGGGTTGCCGGTGCGGGTCGCCCACGTCACCGGTGACGACCTCACCGGCCACGACCTGGGCGGAGCGCCGAACGCCGACACCGGCGAGCCGCTGCCCGCGCCCGCCCTGACCGCCAACGCCTACCTGGGGGGCCGCCCGATCGCCGCCGCCCTGTCCGCCGGGGCGGACGTGGTGGTGACCGGCCGCGTCACGGACGCCGCCCTGGTCACAGGGCCGGGAATCTGGCGGTACGGGTGGGGGCCCGGCGATCTCGACGCGCTGGCCGGGTCCGTGGTCGCCGGGCACGTCATCGAGTGCGGCTGCCAGGCGACCGGCGGTAACTACGCGTTCTTCGGCGAGGTGCCCGACCTGGCGCGCTGCGGGTTCCCGCTGGTGGAGCTGGAGGCGGACGGCTCCAGCGTGGTCACCAAGCATCCCGGGACCGGGGGGCTGGTCTCGGTCGGCACGGTCACCGCGCAGCTGCTGTACGAGATCGCCTCACCCCGCTATCCCGGCCCCGACGTGGTCGCGCGCTTCGACACGATCCGGCTGGAGCAGCAGGGCCCCGACCGGGTCCGCGTCTCGGGGGTGCGCGGCGAGGCCCCGCCCGCCACGCTCAAGGTCGCCGTCAACTACCTGGCGGGCTACCGCAACACCATGACGCTCGTCCTGACCGGTCTGGACATCGAGGCCAAGGCCGGGCTCGCCCAGGAGGCCATCTGGGCCCGGGTGCCGAGGGAGTCGTTCGACGAGGTCCACGTCGAGCTCACCCCGCTGGCGGGAACCGCCCTGCTGCGCGTCACCGTGATGGACGCCGACCGGCGCAGGGCCGGACGCGCCTTCTCCTCGGCCGTGGTCGAGACCGGCCTGGCGAGCTACCCCGGTTTTTACGGGCTGACCCCTCCCGGTGACGCCTCGCCGTACGGGGTCTACTGGCCCACACTCGTCCCGGCGGAGGCGGTGCGGGCCCGCGTCTGGCTCGACGGCCGCGAGCTCCCCACGGTGCCGGACGCGTCGGGGGACGGCGACCGGGGGCGGTCCGGGCAGGCTCCCCCTCCCCCGGTCACGCGTCCTGGAGCGCCGGAGGGGGGCGCGCCGGGCGGCCCACGGGGCGCGGACGGCGACGGCGGGACGGTGCGGGTCGCGCTGGGCTCGATCGTGGGTGCCCGGTCCGGGGACAAGGGTGGCAACGCCAACCTGGGGGTCTGGGTCCGCACCGCCGAGCAGTTCGGGTGGCTGGAGGACTACCTGACGGTCGAGCGCCTGGCCGGGCTCCTGCCCTGCACCGCGGAGCTGAACGTCGAGCGCTTCGAGCTGCCCAACCTGCTCGCCCTCAACTTCGTCGTCCACGGCCTCCTCGGCCGGGGTGTGGCCGCCAGTCCTCGCCTCGACGCCCAGGCCAAGGCCCTCGGTGAGGAACTCCGCGCCGTACTCGCCGACATCCCGCGGCGCCTGCTGTGATCCCCCGATCGGAACGGCCGTCGCGGTATGGATGGTATTGACCGTCGCAGGCGGGGATCATAGATTCACCCCGACTAGAATATAATTCGGTCAAGGAGGATGTATGACGGCCGCGCACATCGACGTCAACGTGATCGACTTCGGCGTGCTCGGTGCGTGGATGGACGCGCAGGGGCTGCCCCCCGGACCGTTCGAGCGGGTCGCGCCCGTGGCGGGCGGAACGCAGAACGTCATGGTCCGCTTCGAGCGGGGTGGGGCTCGGTACGTGCTGCGCAGGCCGCCGCTGCATCCGCGCGCCAGGAGCAACGAGGTACTCCGCCGGGAGGCGAGGGTGCTGACGGTGCTGCGCGACACGCCGGTGGTGGCGCCGCGCCTCGTCGCGGCCTGCACCGACGAGAGCGTCATGGGCGCGGTCTTCTATCTGATGGAACCGGTCCAGGGTTTCAACCCCACGGTCGGGCTGCCCGAGCCGCACGCGAGCGATCCCGCGATCCGGTACCGGATGGGCCTGGAGGCGGCCTCGGCGCTGGCCGACCTCGGGCGGGTGGACCACGGCGCGCTCGACGGGTTTGGCCGCCCCGACGGGTTCCTGGAGCGGCAGGTACCGCGCTGGATGGGCGAACTGGACGGCTACGGGGCACTGGACGGGTATCCGGGGCCCGACATCCCCGGACTGGCGGAGACGGCCGGCTGGCTGGAGCGCAACCGGCCGAAGGAGTTCACCCCGGGGATCATGCACGGCGACTACCACCTGGCCAACCTCATGTTCGCCTGTGACGGGCCCAGGGTGGCCGCGATCGTCGACTGGGAGATGTGCACGGTGGGCGACCCGCTGCTGGACCTGGGGTGGCTGCTGGCGACCTGGCCGACCGCCGACGGCGTGGGCGTGATCTCCGGCGGCGTCACCGGGCTGGCCCCGGCCGCCGAGCTCGTCGAGTGCTACGCGGCCCTGTCCGACCGCGATCTGTCCGCCGTCGACTGGTACGCGGTGCTGGCCTGCTTCAAGCTCGGCATCGTGCTGGAGGGCACGCACGCTCGCGCGTGCGCGGGCAAGGCGCCCAGGGAACTCGGGGATCTGCTCCACGCGACCACGCTGAACCTGTTCGCCCGCGCCCGCACGTTCATGTGACATAAGGCGAAATAAGTGGAATGTGCGTTATCTGGTGCTTGAAACCTTCATGCAACCCTCCAAACTCTAGGATTGCTCGCAATTGCTCCATGAGTGTGGTTCGGGGAAGGATTCAGTCATGCGCCTCCGGTTCCTTGGTTCAACCTCCGAAGCGGGCGCCTGCCCCTCCCTCTACGAGACCGATCGCGGGACCGTCGTGGTGCAGGGCCTTCGGGTGACCGACGCGGAGGCGCTGGCCGACCTGCGCCACGTCCTGGAGGGTGAAACCGCCGTCGAGGTGCCTCGCGAGTTGCTCGTGGACATCGCACGCCGGGTACTTTCTGTAAATATTGGTCACGATTAGGAGTGCTCTCTGGCTTGATCCACATGCTCGGGTCTAGCGTCGTGCGCACCACGCGGGGGATGACGCGAACCCGCGGGAGGAGCAGGCGGGCGAGAGCGGCCAGGGAGATCGTGTGAGCGGGTTCCAACAGGCCAGAACCGAACTCGGCGCGCGGTTGCGGCACCTGCGGGAGACCGCTCACCTGTCGGGCAAGGAACTGGCCGAACGGCTGAGGTGGCAGGCCTCCAAGGTCTCCCGGATCGAGAACGCCCGCCAGGCCGTCACCGAGGACGACATCGTCCAGTGGGCGCAGGCCACAGACGCCTCCCCCGAGGTGGTCGAGGAGCTGGTGGAGCGGGCACTGGGCCTCCTGGATCGCCAGGACTCCTGGCGGCAGCGGCACCGCAGCGGGCTGGCCGCCCTCCAGGAGGACGTCCGCGACATGGAGGCGCGGACCACGCTGCTGCGGGTGTTCGAGCCCGGCGTGGTCATCGGCCTGCTGCAGACCACCGAGTACGCCCGGAGCATCTTCACTCGGATCAAGCGCCTCTACCGGTCCCCCGACGAGATCGACGCGGCCATCCGGGTCCGCATGCGGCGCCAGGACATCCTCTACGACCAGAGCAGGCGGTTCAGGTTCGTCCTGCCGGAGGCGGTGCTGCGCTACCGGCTGGCCCCGCTGGACGTGATGCGCGGGCAGCTCGACCGGTTACTGGCGGTGACCGCACTGCCGAACGTGGAGTTCGGTGTGATCCCCTTCGAGGCGCCCCTGCCCTCGGCACCGCTCAACGGTTTCTGGATGTACGACGACGACCATGTCGCGGTGCCGACCAGGACGAGGGACCTGCTTCTCCGCGACCCGGACGACGTCGCCTTCTACGCGCGGACCTTCGAGGAACTCTGCGAGGTCGCGGCCTTCGGGGAGGACGCCAGATCGGTGATCGTCCGAGTACTCAACGATTTCTCCGGGCAGCCGAGGGAGTAAACACCGCAATTGCTTGATTAGCATCCCAAGATCGTGCAATTCTCTGTCGAGACGGAGGTGACGCACGATGCTGGACACGCTGTCTTGTCTGGAGAGGTTCGTTGCTGCGATACGACTGCACGCCGACCTTTCCGTACAGCGGATCTCGTTCGGTGATCCCGCGTACGTGTACGTCCGCAACCGTTTCAGCAGCACCCTGGCCGAGACCGTGACCTGCTCCCAGGACGGCCGTTTCATCACCTCGTGGGGTTACCGGCTCGGCACCAGCGAGAACATCGACGGTGCCGCGGCGCGGCTGGCCTTCCTCCTCGCGGCCCTGCCCACCCCCCAGGTCTGACCCGGCGGCCACGGGGTCTCCCCCGCCCGACCCGCCGCTACGAAGCCTCGGCCGGCTCGTCGGGAAAGTCCGAGAGGTGCAGGCCGACCTCCCTGGCGGCGGCGACCCTGGCGTGATGGAGCATCCGGCTCCGCGACATGTTGCCGGTGTGCAGGGTGTACCGGACCACGAGGCCGTCGAGCATGCCGTCGATCCGCTCGGCCGAGCCCAGAGGGTCGTCGCAGGTGAACTCACCCGAGGCCACGCCGGCGGAGATCACCTGGCTGAGGATCTCGATCCAGGCGCCCTCAAGCTCCAGCAGGATGGTGCGGACGTGCTCCTCGCGCACTCCCACGGCCCAGGCGTCGACCCAGAGGATCCAGCTCTGGTCGGAGCGGGAGGCCGGGATGTAGAAGCGCAGGACACGGTCGAGGAGTTGGACGGCGGTGCCGGGGCCCGCGACGATCTCCTTCAGCCGCTGGATCTCCGAGTCGCTGGTACTGCGGAGCATCTCGGTGATGAGATCGTCCTTGGTGGCGAAGTGGTAGTGGATCAGGCCACCGCTCACGTTCGTCGCCTTGGCGATGTCGGCGACACGGGTACTGGCCAGCCCGCGCTCGAGCACGACCCGCCTGGCGGCTTCAAGGAGCTCCGCTCGGCGCTGGTCGGCCTGGTCGGCGCGGCTGCTGCGCGCCCCTACTCCGCTGTGCACGGCGCAAGACTACAGCAGCGCGGGCACACTGCCTCCATACTACTGATTGGTCGATCAGTCAATGACTTCGCCCCTGTCGTACGGGCGAGGAGAGCGGGAGCGGCACGGCACCGGACGGCCGGCCTGCCGGCTCAGCCGCAGCGGTACAGGGACTGGTCGGTGGAGCCGCCGTACTCCGACGCCTTGACCGCCGCGCAGTTGGCCCGCACCCACTCGGTCACCTGGGACCCGCCCCCGTCGGGCCCGCCCCGGCCGCCTCCGGTCATCACGTACCTGAGCCGCCCCGAGGAGACGAGCCCGTTGAGCCGGTCCACGGTCATGGCGGGGTCGCTCCCGGTGAAGCCGCCCATCGCGATGACGGGCAGCCCTGTCGACAGGATGGCCGAGGAGGCGCCCTGCGCGCTGCTCACCGCCACCAGCCAGGTCGCGCCGCCCCGGTTCCTCCTCAGGTATTCGATCATCTGCCGGTCCATGGCACCGCCGGGGCCGCCACCACGCATGCCGCCTCCGGCCGGGAGGCCGTAGCGCGTCCGCGGAACGGCGTCACCGGTCACCCCCTGCTGCGAGTTCTGCCCCGGTACGCCACCGGGAGGTCCGCTGTCACCCTCGGCGCCCCCTCCTCTCGCGCCTCCGGGGAAGCCGCCCCGCATGCCGCCGAAGCCACCGCTCCCCGCGGGACCCGCGGTGGGGTTGGTGCCGTTGACGGCCGAGCCGAGCGGGGTCAGCGCGTAGGCGGCGGGACCGGCGAGACCGGCGGCCAGCCCGGCCGTCAGCGCGACGGCGGCGATCCGCAGCCGGAGCCGCGGCCCCAGGCGGGCCAGGAACAGCCCGGCGACCGCCGTCACCGTGATCGCGGCGACCGCCCAGGCCAGCCAGGGCACGAAGTCCGTGCTGCGGCGCAGCACGGTGAACGCCCACGCCCCGGTGACCGCGATCCCCGCGGGCAGCACCCACGACCACGCCCTGGAGTGCCGGTAGGCCCTCCAGCCGAGCACCCCGCCGAGACCGGTCAGAGCGGCGACGGCCGGGGCCATCGCGGTGGAGTAGTACGGGTGGAAGGTGCCGCTGGAGAAGCTGAACACGACGTAGTGGACCACGAGCCAGCCGCCCCACAGCAGCAGGGCGATCCTGGTGTCGCGGAGCGGGCCGCGGACGGTCAGGGCCAGGCCGGCGACCAGGGCGATCACGGCGAAGGGCAGCAGCCAGGAGATCTGCCCGGCCATGATGTCGTTGAACAGGCGCCCGGCGCCCGCCTCACCGCCGAATCCCATGCCACCCCCGGCCCGGCCCCCGCCGGTGCCGAAGATCCGTCCGAGGCCGTTGTAGCCGATGACGAGGTCCCAGACGGAGTTGTCGGTGCTGCCGCCGATGTAGGGGCGGCTCGACGCGGGCCACAGGTCCACGATCACCATCCACCAGGCGCTGGAGACCACCAGCGCGGCGCCCGCGGCGAGCAGGTGCCCGAGACGGCGGAGCGGCGCCCCCGGAGCCATGGCCAGGTAGAGCGGGGCGAAGGCCGGGAGCACCAGGTAGGCCTGGAGCATCTTGGTGTTGAACGCCAGGCCGACGAGCACCGCCGAGACGACGAGCGCGCGCATCCGGCCGGTGCGTACCGCCTCCTGGCAGAACCAGGCCGCGAGCACCAGCAGCAGGACGAGGAGGGTGTCGGGGTTGTTGTCCCGGTTGATGGCCACGGTGATCGGGGTCAGCGTCATCACCAGGGCCGCGACCAGTGCGGCGGCGTGGCCGTACCCGCCGGGCATGGCTCTTCGCACCGCCGAGTGGAGCACGGCGACGGCGGCGACCCCGGCGGCGGCCTGGGGCAGGAGCATGCTCCAGGTGCCGAACCCGAAGATCCTCGCGGACAGCCCCATCGCCCAGAGCGCGAGCGGTGGTTTGTCCACGGTGATGAACGACCCCGCGTCCAGGGCTCCGAAGAAGAACGCCTTCCAGCTCTGGGTGCCCGACAGGATCGCGGCGGAGTAGTACTCGTTGGCGTGACCGTTGCGCCCCAGCGCCCAGACGTACAGGACGGTGGCCAGCACGAGCACCCCCCACAGGCCGGGCCGCGCCCAGCGGGGGTCGCCGGGGGCGCCGAGGAACACCCGCCGCACCCCGCCCTGCCCGACGGTGTGCCCGACGGTGTGCTCGACGGCGTGCTCGGCGGTGTGCCCGACGGTGTGCCGCCCGCCCGAAGTCGGCAGCACCGCGTCCGGCGAGGTGTGGGTGGTCATCGGCTGTTCTCCTTGGCGCGGCGGGGGTTGAAGACCCAGGTGCGGAGCATCAGGAAGCGTACGAGGGTGGCGACGGCGTTGGCCGTCACGAGCGCGGCGACCTCCGCGGCGGTGGACGCCGCGGGTGCCACGAGGTTGAGCAGGGCCAGGCCGCCGGTGCTCAGCGACAGGCCGACGAGGAGGGCCAGGCCGCCTTCGAGCTGGTGACGGAGGGCTCCGGTACGGCCGGTGACGCCGAAGGTGAAGCGCCGGTTGGCCGCGGTGTTGAGGACCGCGGTGACGAGCAGGGCCACCCCGTTGGCCACGACGGCGGGCATCACCAGGCGCAGGGACACGAACAGGGCCAGGTGCGCCAGGGTGCAGACCACGCCGATGACGGCGAAGCTCGGCAACTGGCGGGCCATGCCCCCGGGCAGCCGCGCCGCCCGCACCCGCGGCGGGACCGGGATCCTGGCCGCCCCCGACAGCGTCTTCCGCGCCACCCTCGCCATCCCCCTGAGGTCGTCCCTGACGGTTCTGACGATGTCGACGCGGCTGTCGGGGTCGTCCACCCAGTCGACGGGCACCTCGTGGATGCGCAGACCGTGCCGCTCGGCCAGGAGCAGCAGCTCGGTGTCGAAGAACCACTCCTCGTCCTCGACCGCGGGGAGCAGCGCCTGCGCGATCTCGGTGCGCACCGCCTTGAAACCGCACTGCGCGTCGGAGAACCGCGCCCCCATCGCCGAGCGGAGCAGCAGGTTGTACGTCCGCGAGATGAACTCCCGTTTCGGCCCGCGGACGACGTTGGACCCCCGAGACAGCCGGGTGCCGATGGCCAGGTCGCTGTGGCCGGAAAGCAGCGGGGCCACCAGCGGCAGGAAGGCGTCCAGGTCCGTGGAGAGGTCCACGTCCATGTAGCTGACCACGTCGGCGTCGCTGGCCGACCACGCCCTGCGCAGTGCCCGGCCCCGGCCCTTGGCGTCGAGATGCAGGGCGCGCACGCCGGACAGCTCGCGGCTGAGGTCGGTGGCGATCTGCCAGGTGGCGTCGGTACTGGCGTTGTCGGCGATCGTGATGCGGAAGCCGTAGGGAAAGGTTCCCGTGAGGTAGGCGTGCAGGCGGCGGACGCTCTCGTCGAGCACCCGCTGCTCGTTGTGGACGGGGACCACGATCTCGACCGTTCGGGTGCGCGCCGGCGCTGTCGCCTGCTTCACGCCGCTCTCCCGGGGTGAGGGCTCGGTTCTCTCATGGCCCCAGAGTCGTCAGGTGACCTTGGGCGATCCTGAGGCGCTCGTTAACACCGGGTGAGAAAACGAAGGAGCCCCGGCGCGCGCGGCCGGGGCCTGGGACCGTCCGCGAGTGCGCCCCCATCCTTCGCACCGGCCGATCAGGCCACCGGCAGCGAGTCAGGCGGGCCCGGCTGCGCATACGCCGGTGGAACAAGAAAAGCCCCCGGCCGCGGCCGGGGGCTCTCAGGCGGTCACTTCCCGGCGGGAGCGGAGAAGGTCATGACCCCGAGGTGGCCGTCGCCCTCCCCGGTCAGCTTCATCAGCAGGCTGTCGTCGTAGATGGAGTCGGAGTCGTTCCTCAGGCGCTGCCCGGTGTGGTCGGCGTACGGCCGCGCCGCGTAGACCTGGTCGGAGACCGTCTCGTCGAAGAACATCTGGGTGGTCAGCACCCGGGCGTTGCCGATGTGCACCATCGCGTGGATGTGCACGCTGCGCCCCTGATACCAGCCCGGGTAGATCGTGACGAACTCCACGATGCCGTCGGCGTTGGTGACCTGGGCGCCGCGCAGGTAGCGCTCCTCGTCGGTGGGCGTGGCGTCGCCCATGCCGTCGTCCGCCCCCCGCCCCTGGCCGCCCGCCCCCGGGCCGCCGGGGCCGCCACTCGGCGGCGCGCCGGTCGGGCGCTCCCCCGTGGGGCCGCCGCCCGCCGCCTGGGAGGCACTCTCGAAACCGGAGTAGACGCCCCCCGCGTCGCAGTGCCAGATCTCCACCACCGCGCTGGGGATCGGCTCACACGTGGCGGCGTCCTGCACCCGGATCGCCACCCGCAGCGTGCTCCCCTGCCGGTCCTCGCGGATGTCGCTGCGGATCTTGTCCGCGTCGAAGTGGTACGGACCCTGGGTGGTCTCCTCGGTCAGGACGCACGTCGACGCGTCCTCGAACAGCGCGGCCAGTCCGGCGGAGGACGCGGTGGTCGGCTGAACCGTCGCGGTACCGCCCGTGGTCGTCGCCACCCGCGTGGTGGTGCTGTCCGGTCCGGTGCAGGCGGCCAGCAGCGCCCCCAGGCCCACGGTGCCGAACCCGGCCAGGGCCGTCCTCCGGTCGATGTTCCTCATGGTGATGCCCTCCTCGTGTCGGCTCCCACGCTCACCGCACCCTCTGGAATCTCGCTGAGCGAATTCTTAACGCCTGATGAGAGACCTCACGGCGCCGCGGGGAGGTGGGCGCGGGCCGGAGAGCCGGGCAGGCGGACGCGCGCGAGGATACCGCCCCCCTCGGCGTTCTCCAGTTCCACCTCTCCCCCGGCGTCGCGCACCGCCTTGGCCACGATGGCCAGCCCCAGCCCCGACCCGGGCATGCTGCGGGCCGAGGACGACCGCCAGAACCTGTCGAACACGTACGGCAACTCCCCCGGGGGGATGCCGGGGCCGTGGTCCCTGACCGTCAGCTCGCCGCCCCGGAGCCTCACCCGCACCGGGCCCTCCCGCCCGTGCGAGAACTTCACCGCGTTGTCCAGCAGGTTCACCACGGCCCGCTCCAGGGCGGCCTGATCACCTCGCAGGTACCAGGGGAGCAGCTCCACCTCGATCGGGGTGTCGGGGGCGCGCAGCCGCGCCCGGCGCACGGCCTCCTCGACGACCTCGTGGAAGGCGACCTCGACGTACGGCTCGTGCTCGTCCTCGGCGCGCGAGAGCTGGAGCAGGTCCCCGACGAGTGTGGACATCTCCTCGAACTGGGCCTTGAGGTTGGTCAGCAGCCTGTGCTTGGGGGCGGGGTCGAGCGGACGCCCGGTGTTCTCGCTGCGCAGCAGCAGGTCGATGTTGGCGCGCAGGCTGGTGAGCGGGGTGCGCAGCTCGTGCCCCGCGTCGGCGATCAGCCGCCGCTGGCGCTCGCGGGACCCGGCCAGCGCGGTGGTCATCGCGTTGAAGGAGACGCCGAGCCTGGCGATCTCGTCGGTGCCCTCGACGGGGATCCTGGTGTCGAGGTCCTCGGTCCTGGCGACGTACTCGACGGCCTCGGTCAGCCGGCCGACCGGGCGCAGCGCGGTGCGGGAGACCAGCAGCCCCGCCGAGGCCGCGCCGAACACGCCGAGCGCGGTGACCCCGGCGAGGATCCAGGCCAGGGCCGCGAGGGTGGTCTGAACCTCCTCCAGCGACCGGGACTCCATGATCGCGATGCCGGGCCCGACGTTCCTCGTCATCACCCGGACCTCCTCGCCGCCGTCGGTCACCCCGTCCCTGATCCTTCTCGTGCCGGGCGGGGCCTGGGTCAGGGCCAGGTCGGCGGGGGTGACCTTGACGGACGCGGTGCCTATGACACACCTGCCGCCACCGGCGTAGATCAGCTGGACCGACGGGATGCGGAACGACGGCCTGCGCTCGATGCTCCCCCTCGGCCCCGCCGGGCCCCCCGCGCAGTACGACTCGATCCACTCGATGCCCTGCGGTCCCTTCGGCACCTCCAGGGAGCGCTCCACCTGCCGCAGCAGCTCGGCCCTGACGACGAACCAGCACAGCACCGCGCAGACCGCGATCGCCAGCGCCACGGCCGCCGCCACCAGCAGGGTCAGCCGCGAGCGCAGCGAACGGCGACCGTTCACGCGGAGTTCCGCAGCACGTAGCCGACCCCCCGGACCGTGTGGATCAGCCTGGGACGCCCGCCGGTCTCGGTCTTGCGGCGCAGGTACATGACGTAGACGTCGAGGGAGTTGGAGGAGGGCTCGAAGTCGAAGCCCCACACCTCACTGAGGATCTGCTCGCGGGTGAGCACCTGGCGGGGATGGATCATGAGCAGCTCCAGCAGCAGGTACTCGGTACGGGTCAGCTCCAGCCGCTCGCCCGCCCTGGTGACCTCCCGGCTGGCGGTGTCCATCCGCAGGTCGCCGAAGACCAGGCCCGCGTCGTCCTCGGCCGCGGGCGCGCTCAGCGCGCCGCGCCGCAGCAGCGCCCTGACGCGTGCCAGCAGCTCGTCCAGCTCGAACGGCTTGACGAGGTAGTCGTCGGCCCCCGCGTCCAGGCCGGAGACCCGGTCGCCCACGGCGTCGCGGGCGGTGAGCATGAGCACCGGCAGGTGGTTGCCCGCCGCCCTGAGCCTGCGGCAGGCGGTCAGCCCGTCCAGCCGGGGCATCATCACATCCAGCAGGACCAGCTCGTACGGCTCCCGCTCCAGCGTCTCCAGCGCCTCCTGGCCGTCCGAGGCCACGCCGACCCGGTAGCCCTCGAACTCCAGGCTGCTCTGCAGCGCCTCCCTGAGCGCGGGCTCGTCGTCCACGACCAGCACCCGCGCCGCCTCACCGTCACCCATGGCCCTCACGTTAGACGCTCATCATGAGAACCCGATGAACACCTCCGGCCACCTTCGCCCAGGCCGGACGGGCTCAGGTGAGCAGCGCCATGGCGGCGTTGTGGCCGGGGATGCCGCTGACGCCACCGCCGCGCCTGGCACCCGCGCCGCAGAGCAGGACGCGCTCGAGGTCGGTCTCCACGCCCCAGCGCCCCGGCTCCCCGTACGGCCAGGACAGGTCGCGGTGGAAGATGTGGCCACCCGGCAGTCCCGCCTCGGTCTCCAGGTCGACCGGGGTCTTGGCCTCCAGGCAGAGACCGCCGTCCGGGGCGCGCAGCAGGCAGTCCTCAAGGGGCTCCGCGAGCACCTGGTTCATCGAGGCGAGCGTGGCGCGCAGCGCGGCCTCGCGCGCCCCGTCCGGGTCGTCACGGAACAGCCTGGCCGGCATGTGCAGGCCGAACAGCGTCATCGTGTGGGCTCCGGCCTCCCGCAACCCCTGGCCGAGGATGGAGGGGTCGGTCAGCGAGTGACAGTAGACCTCGGCCGGGGGCAGCGTGGGGATCCGCCCGGCCGACGCCTCCGCGAACGCGCGGGCGAGCTGGTCGCGGCCCTCGTTGATGTGGAACGTGCCGCTGAACGCGGCCTCGGGGTCCACCGCGGGGTCCTTCAGCCGGGGCAGCCGCGACAGCACCATGTTGACCTTGAGCTGGGCGCCCTCGGGGGCGGGCTCGGCGCCGCCGAGGAGCCGGGCGAGCACGGCGGGCGGCACGTTGGCCAGCACCCGCTCGCCCACCACCGTGTGCTCCCCGCCCGCGTCGCGGAAGACGACCTCGCCCGAGGCGTCGACCGCGAGGACCTCGGCACCGGTCAGGATCTCCGCCCCCGCGGCGCGGGCGGCGTCGGCGAGCGCGCCGGAGACCGCGCCCATGCCGCCGACGGGGACGTTCCAGTCGCCGGTCCCGTCGCCGATCACGTGGTAGAGCAGGCACCGGTTGGCCGGCAGGCCCGGGTCCGAGGGGTCGGCGAAGGTGCCGATGAGGGCGTCGGTGAGGACCACCCCGCGTACGGTGTCGTCGGCGAACCGCTCGTCCACCACCTCACCGATCGGCCGCTCGAACAGGTCGCGCCATGCCTCGTCGCCGACGAGGCGCCGCATCGCCGCACGGTCGACGAGAGGCTCCAGCAGTGTCGGCGCGACCCTGCCGGCCACGTCGGCGGTCATCCCGTAGAAGCGCCGCCACGCGTCCAGCTCACCGGTGCCCCCGGTGACCCGGGTGAAGGAGGCGGCGGTCCGCGCGGCGTCGCCGTTGTCGACCAGCAGCCCGCTCTCCCCCACCGGCGTGTACGAGGCGTAACGGCGCCGGCGCAGCGTGACGTTGAGCCCCAGGTCGGCCACGACCTTGGCGGGCAGCAGGCTGACCAGGTACGAGTAGCGCGAGAGCCGCGCGTCGACGCCGGGGAACGCCCGCGCCGACACGGCGAGACCACCGACGTGGTCGAGGCGCTCCAGGACGAGGACGCGCCGGCCCGCGCGGGCAAGGTAGGCGGCGGCGACCAGGCCGTTGTGGCCGCCTCCGACGATCACTGCTTCATAGCGAGAGCGGAGCACGAGACTTCCCTGTGGGTTGAGGGGACGGTGGAGCCGAGGGCTCCGGCCGCCCGGCGGCGGAGAGGGTGATTCTCAGCAGGGTGGCGGCGGGGCCGCTGGGGGTGCGACCGCGACGCCAGACCGCCCGCAGGCGGCGCGCGAGGTCGATGTCCTTGGTGGGCACCTCGATCAGGCGGCCGGTGGCCAGCTCGGCCTCCACAGCGTAGCCACTGAGCACGGCGGGGGCCGCACCCTCGCGGGCGGCCCCCTTGACCGCCGCGTTGGAACCGAGCTCCAGCTTCGGGGAGGCGACGGCGTAGCCGGTCAGCGCGACGTCCAGCGTCTCGCGGGTGCCCGACCCCCGCTCCCGCACGACCAGCGGGGTGGCGGCCAGCTCGGCGGCGCGCAGCGGGGTACGGCGGCGCGCCCATGGATGGCCCGGCGCGACCACCACCACGAGCCGGTCCGTGGCCACCACCCGCGACACCAGCCCCGACGGCACCGAGGGCCCCTCCACGAAGCCGAGCTCGATCTCACCGCCGATCAGCTTCGCCACCTCCGCCGAGTTCTGCACGTCCAGGCCGACCTGTACCTGGGGCTCACGGTTCTGGAGCTCTCCCAGCCAGCGTGGCAGCAGATACTCGGCCACGGTCATGCTGGCGGCGATGTGCAGGTGGGCGGCCCGGCCGTGCCGTACCGCCTCCACCCCCCTCATGAGCTCCTCGGCCGCCGCCAGCACCTGCGCGGCCCAGGCCGAGACCATCGCGCCCTGCGGGGTGAGGACGGAGCCGCGCGGGGTGCGTTCCAGCAGTTCCAGCCCGAGACGTCGTTCCAGCAGCGAGATGCGCTTGCTCACCGACGGCTGCGCGACGCCCGCCGCCCTGGCTGCCTGACCGAGGCTGCCCAGGCGTTCCACATCGACGAGCAGGCGCAGGGATTCGATGTCGGGCAGCTCACTCATAGCCCTAGGCTATGACCTACCAGCAAGACGACGGGTACCGGCCCCGCCGGGCCACGCCGACACTCGGACAATGCCCTCCTCCCCGCCCGCCCGTTCACCGGGACCTACCCGGCACTCCCCCCCGGCGCCCGCTGCGACGGGGCGGGCACCGGCATCGGGGCTCGGGACGCTCGTGCCCGGGCTCGGGGCGGTGGCCGTCGCGGTGCTGCTGGCCACGGCCATCGCCCGGATCGTTCCCGAGGTGAGCGCCGCCGTGATCGCGGTGGCGCTCGGGGTCGCGCTCACCAACCTCGGCGGCCTGCACCGTTCGCTGGCCCCCGGGCTGAGGTTCGTCTCCCGCCGGGTGCTCCGCCTGGCGATCGTGCTGCTCGGGCTGCAGATCGCGCTGCCGGAACTGCTGGCGCTCGGCTGGCCGGTGCTGGCGGTGGTCGCGGCGGGGACCGGTGTCACGTTCGCGGCGACGCGGTGGATCGGAGGCCGGGTCGGGGTGAGCCCGCGCAGGTCCCTGCTGATCGCGACCGGCGTGTCCGTCTGCGGGGCGGCGGCCGTGGCCGCCATGCACGAGGTCGCGGGAAGCGACGACGACGACGTGGCGGCCGCGGTCGGCGTGGTCGTCCTGTACGGCAGCGCCTCGATCGTCGCGCTGCCACTGCTCGCGGGATCGCTGGGCCTGACACCGCACCAGCTGGGCATCTGGGCCGGCGCCTCGGTTCACGAGGTCGCACAGGTCGCGGCCATCGGCGCGGCGGCCGGAGCGGGGGTTCTGGTGAGCGCGGTGGCCGTCAAGCTGGCCCGGGTGGTGCTGCTGGCCCCGATCGTCGGCCTCACCTCCGCCGCCCTGCGCCGTACCTCGACGGAACCCCCCGGGACCGGGCGGGCGGCGGGCCGGCCGCCGGTGCTGCCGCTGTTCGTCGCCGGGTTCGTCGTGGCCGTGGCGGCGCGGAGCCTGGGCGCGGTACCGCCCGAGGTCATCCGGGCCGTCCCCGGGCTGACGGCGACGCTGCTCGCCGCGGCGCTCTTCGCCCTGGGCACCGGTGTCGATCTCCGAAAGCTCGTGCGGGGCGGGCGGTCACTGCTCCTGGGCGGGATCTCCACGGCCATCATCGGCGGGATCTCACTGATCGGAACCCTACTCATTAGCTGATCTTTAGGTGGACGTCTCCCGGCAACCGCCGTAACGTGCTCTTTTTGGGGAAGACGGTGTCGTTTACACCGTTCCAAAAGCAAGCAATGATTACGACCTCGGACAAGGAGACAGAACCAGCTCATGCGTACCGCCCGACAGTCCCTCGCCGGCATGCCGAGCCCCTCGAGTGAGGTGGCCGAGGCGCTGGAGCAGGGCGCCCCGATCGTGGCCCTGGAATCCACGATCATCTCGCACGGCCTGCCCCAGCCCCGCAACCTCGAGGTCGCGCTGGAGCTGGAGCGGCTCGTCCGCGAGGCCGGGGCGGTACCGGCGACGATCGCGGTACTGGACGGGGTGGCGCGCATCGGTCTCGACAAGAGCCAGCTGGAGCGCATCGCCGGCGAGCCCGGGCTTCGCAAGCTGGGCTTCCGCGATCTGCCCGCCGCCGCCGCGCTCGGGGCGAGCGGGGCGACCACGGTCTCCGCCACCTCGTTCCTGGCCGCCAGGGCGGGCATCCGGATCTTCGCCACCGGCGGTCTCGGCGGTGTGCACCGCGGATGGACCGACAGCCAGGACGAGTCGGCCGACCTCGACATGCTGAGCCGGACCCGCATCACCGTGGTCTGCGCGGGCGTGAAGTCGATCCTGGACGTCGGGGCCACCCTGCAGCGGCTGGAGACCCGTAGCGTCACGGTCGCGGGGTTCCGTACCGACGAGTTCCCCGGCTTCTACCTGCACACCTCTGGCGAGCCGATCGACTGGCGGATCGAGACCCCGGCCGAGGCCGCGGACATCATGCGGGCCCAGGACGCGCTGGGCGGTCCGGAGAGCGCGCTGATCGTCGCCAACCCGGTGCCGCTGTCGGAGCAGCTCGACCCCGAACTGCACGACCGGGTGCTCGCCGAGGCTCTCGCGGCGGCCGAAGAACAGAAGGTCACCGGCCAGGCCATCACCCCGTTCCTCCTGGGTTACCTGGTACGCGGCACCGCCGGAGCCTCACTCGAGGCGAACCTGGCCGCGGTGCGGGGCAACGTCCGCCTCGCCGGGCAGATCGCGGCCTCCTGGAGCCGGGGAAACTGAGGAAACCATGACCGGAACGGGTCTACTGGTCATCGGCGACGTGGTGACCGACGTCGTCGCGCTGCACGGCGGGTCGGCCAGAAGCGGCCTGGCCGTCGGCACGGACACCGCCGCCGACATCGTGCTGCGTCCCGGCGGCTCGGGGGCCAACACGGCCTCCTGGGCCGCCCGGCTGGGCGCCGACACCCGCATCCTGACCCGGGTCGGCTTCGACACCGCCGACTGGCACGCCGCCGAGCTGCGGCGCTTCGGGGTACGGCCGCACCTGCGGGTCGACCCCGATCGGCCGACGGCCGTGGTGATCGCCATGGTCGACGTGACCGGGGAGCGTTCCATGCTCACCAACCGGGGCGCGGGCGGGCACATCGGCACGGGCGACTGGGACGAGAGCCTGCTGGAGGGGGTGGGCCACCTCCACCTGTCCGGATACACGCTGTTCGCCGAGCCGGGGCTCCAGCTTTCCCGGCTGGCCATGGCCGAGGCGTCCCGGCGCGGCGTCTCGATCAGCGTGGACCCCGCCTCGACCGGATTCCTGCGCTCGTTCGGCGCCGAGCGGTTCATCCAGGAGACCCTGACCGCCCAGCTGATCATCCCCAATCTGGACGAGGCGCTGCTGCTCACCCGCGAGACCTCGGCCGAGGGCGCGGCGGAGATCCTGAGCCTGCGCTACGGCGCGGCGGCGGTGAAACTCGGCTCCCGCGGCGCGCTGATGGCCAGGAACGGAAAGTTGGCCGCCCGGGTTCCCGCACTCACCACCGAGGTGATTGACTCCATTGGAGCGGGGGACGCGTTCGCCGCGGGGTTGCTCACGGCCCTGCTGAGCGGGGCCGACGACGAGGCCGCGCTGGACGCCGGACGCCGTGCCGGAGCGGAGGCCGTGACGGTCCTGGGGGGCCGTCCACGTATCCTTCCGTCGGAGTTGGGTACGAACGAGCTTTACCCTCTTAACACCAATTGATAGCTTGCGGCGTAAGCTGCACCATTAGCCACACGCGTCACTTTGGGGAGGTTGCGGTCCGCCGATGGATGCCGAGTCATCGATCTGCCTGAGTGATCTGGTCCCAGCCCTGCGCTGGAGCCGTCCCCAGCAAGTCGCCGAAGCCCTGGCCGACCCCCGGCTGCCCGCCGGCTGGTGGTCCTCGGTCACCCTGCCCAAGGCCCTCGGCTCCGCCGGGCTCGACTGGGTCTGCGACAGGCTGGCCCGGCTCTCGCTGTCGCGCTGGGACCACCTTCCGCTGAGCGACGTGCTGCCCGCCCTGCACGTGCACACGGTCGACCCCACCCTGCCGGGCTGGCCTGAGCCCGCGCGCCTGGCCATCACCGGGCTGGGCGGCTGGAGCCGCCTGCGCCGCCTGACCGCGGGAGACCTGAGCGGGCCCGCGATGCCCGCCTCTCCCGAGGTCCTGGTCACCGCCATGTTCCGCGAGGTGCTCAGCCGTACCCCGGGGCTCGCCGAACAGGCCGAACAGGCCGTGCCGGCCGCCCAGGCTCAGTCCCCGGCACAGGAACAGGCCCCCGCGCAGGTGCCCGCGCCACCGATCCCGGCCCAGCCACCCGCGCCGCAGGAGCAGCGCCAGTCGCCGGCCCCGGAGCCGGTCGCCCCCGCCGCCGAACCCCCCGCCGCCAAACCTCCGGTGCGCCTCAGCGACTATCCGCTGGTGCGCCTGGTGGACAACATGTTCCGCGACTGGAGCCCGCTGGAGCGCGCGGTCGCCGTGGAACGGCTCTTCGCGGTCGACCCGATCAGCCTGCGCGCGCTCGCGCACAAGCTGAACGCCGACCGCGACGCGCTCTCCGCGGCCCAGCGCACCGCCGAGGAACGCATCCTGCTCTGGCTGCGCTCCTCGGAGTCCGCACCGCTGACCGGGCACATGTTCGGGCTGACCGAGTGGCTGGGCGCCGCCGCCACCAAGGACCAGCTCATCGGCGCGGACCCCGCGCACCCGATCGAGGTCCCCACCCTCCAGACCCCGCTCTGGCGGGTGCTGGTCACGCTCATGCCCGATCGGCGGCTCCAGGACGACTGGCTCGTCGTGGGCGATCTGGGCGGCCTGCGCGACCGGACCCGCCAACTCCTGGCGAACAAGCCGATCGACGCCGACGCGGTCGCGCTCATGGAGCACCAGCTCGGCGTCCGGGCCCACTCGGCCCAGGCCTGGCTGGACGCCCTGGCCGCGAGCGGGCAGGAGACGCCTGCCCAGGAGGCCGCCGCCGAGGCGACCAGGCAGCTGCCTCGCCGCACTCCGGGGGCCAACGGCCACCACCACCGCGGCGGCCAGCCGATACCGCAGGTGAACACCGGCAGCATCGATCCCCGCGCCGCCCTGGCCACGCTGTCGGCCCTGTCCGGCGGTAACACCCGGCCGCACCTGATCACCAGCCAGCGGGCTCCGCTCCACCCGCCCGCGAGCCCGTCGGCCGACCCGAGCCGCTGGCAGCGCATCGAGGTGACCAGCGACCACCTGCGGGGCGGTCCCGTGGCCGTGCCCGAGGGGTACGCCACCCGGCTGGGCATGCGTCCCGGCACGCTGCTTTCGGTCACCGGCCCCGGTGACAACGCGGTGGTCCTGGTCTGGCGGGACCACCCTGTCTTCGACTCCCTGCAACCCGTCCTGATGCGCCTGAACGCCCGGCCGGGCGACCAGGTCTACGTCACCGTGGACGGCTACCGCCTGGACGCCCAGCTGCCCGCCTGAACTTCCGGCCCCCTCGGAGTGATTTCCGCCCCCGGGAACCGGCCGTCCGCGGCGACCGAAACCGGCATAGGCGGCCCCCACCCCCGGGGGCCGCTCACCGGTCGCGTCGATTCGGCCACCGAGCGCCGTCGACGACCTGTAATTTCCACCAAGGATTCCGAAACGTCCCCTTTCTCGGCACGGGAATGACCGACCTTTCCCGGCTGCTCTTTTTCGGCGCTATGCTTTTGGGACTCAAGTGACTTAGCGACACCACTGGGGCCCGTTTCCCTGAAATGGGCTCTCGTTGTTGTTGAATCCTGCGACTTTTCGTAAGGAAACGCCATCTGGTGGGAGTCGGGATAGCTCTATCCTCCGTCGCCTTGTGAAGTGTCCCCAGGGACGCGGATGGGGACGGCGGGCGGCTAAGTCGTGATAAGGCCAGGGATTAGAGAGCGACTTCGAACTAGCCGATGAGAAAATTCGCCCGGGTCTGGCTGGGACTGACGTTCTCCACCGTGGGATCACGAGCCGTGAGCGTCGCCTATCCCCTCCTGGCACTGGCCTTGACCGGATCTCCGGTGCAGGCGGGCTGGACCAGCTTCGCCCTGACGTTTCCGGTCCTGATCTTCTACATTCCGGCGGGCGTCCTGGCCGACCGGGTGAACCCGCGCTCGCTCATGCTCCTCACCGAGACCCTGCGGGGGCTGGCCGTCTTCAGCGTGTTCCTCGCACTCGCCCTCGACTGGCCGTCGCTCCCGCACCTACTGGTGGCGGCCTTCCTGGAGGGCACGCTGTGGGTCGTCTACTCGCTGGCGGAGACGGCCTTGATCTCGTCCCTCGTCCCGAGGGACCAGGTCTCCGTCGCGATGGCCAGGAGCGAGACGATCTCGCACGTCGCGGTGCTGGCGGGCAGGCCACTGGGCGGGTGGCTTTTCGGGATCATGCAGGTGGCGTCCTTCGCGGTGAACTCCGCGCTGTTCTTCCTGGCGCTGCTGTCCCCGCTGAGCGTGGCGGGCGGAGGGAGAGGGCGCCGGCCTCGGTCGCACACGATCCGCGAGATCGCCGGCGGGCTCGTCGACGGGCTCAGAAGCCTGGCGGGACGGCATCTGCTGCGAGAGATCGCCGACGGCTTCAACGAACTGGCGAGGCACCCGTTCCTGCGCAAGGCCATGGCCCTGACCATGGTCACCAATCTGATGGTCAACGCGCTCATCATGATCTTCATTGCCGGGTCGGCGAACCTGCCCTCCTACGAGGTCGGCCTGGTACTGGCCGCCGGGGGGATGGGCGGGGTGGCGGGATCGAGCCTGGCTCCCTACCTCAAGCTCAAGCCGAGGAACTCCACGCTCTTCGCCCAGCTGTGGATCTGGGTGCTGGCGCTCCTCATCGCGGCGTACGGTGCCGGGCCGATCTTCTTCGGGCTCGCGATACTGCTGACCGGGTGCACCGGGGCGCTCAGCAACGTGGCCATCAGGACCTTCGAGGTCGACACCGTCGACAAGGGCAAGCTCGGGCGGGTGATGAGCGTGCACCGGCTCGTCACGTACAGCGCCGTGTGCGTCGCGGCCCCCCTCGGCGGGACCCTGGTCGCCGTGGCGGGCGTCCGGATGGCGGCCGTCATCCTGGCCGGCCTGATGTTCTGTGTCGCCCTGGTGGTGACGCTCGTGGCACTGCTGAACCTCCATAGGCGGCTCGGCCTCGCCGGGACGGCCAGGGAGGCCCGGGCGACCGGGGCCCACGCGGCCACGCGGGCGCTCACGACGTGGCGACCAACCGAGCCGCTTCGGCCGCGAGATGGGCAGGGAGGGTGGGCGCCCTCGCCGTCCCCGCCCTCCGGGCCAGATCGGCCGCCGCCGAGGCGTCGCCGGCCAGAGCCTCGATCCGGGCGGCATACAGCAGCACCGGACCGTGATCTCCCACCTCGGTCAGCACAGCCCTGATCTCCCGCCTCGCCTCGGGGAAGCGCCCCAGCAGGGCCAGCGCGAGGGCGTGGGCGGCCCGGGTGGAGGGCCACTGCAGCGGTCTGACCCGGTCGAGGTCGCGCAACGCCGCTTCCGCCTGGCCGAGCCCGGCGAGGATCTCGCCCCGCGCCCGCAACGCCTCGGTGAGGTTTCCCTCCCTTCCCAGAACGTCGTTGAGAACGTCACGTGCCGCATCGGGATGGCCGTCGTACCAGAGCGCCCAGGCGAGCTCGGTCTGGATGCTCATGTCGTTGGGGACGCGGCGTATCGCCGAGTACAGCTCCCGCACCGCGACCGAGGGGCGCCCCTGGGCCAGCCGCAGCCGGCCGATCCCGGCGAGAAGGCCGCCGACGGCCGAGGTCGCCCCCAGCGTCTCGAAGAGGACCGCGGCGGTGCGGTAGTGCGACACGGCCTTCTCGAAGTCCTCCCGCCGGTGCGCCACGTTGCCGAGAAAGGACTCGATCTCCGCGCGGATCCTGGTGTTGTCGCCACACCGCTCCAGAGCCTCCTCGGCCTGTTTGGCGGCCAGCGCGAACTCCCCGTCGCGGAACGAGAGCTCGGCGGCCCGCAGGTAGTCGTCGGGAAGGGCCCGGCTCTCGGCCTGCACGACGAGGCGGTCGTTCTGCAGGATCGGCTGGATGAGACGCTCGTGCGACAGCTCGCACCAGCGCGTGCCCGCCTTGATGTCCTCACGCAGGATGTGGCGGTCCACCAGTGCCCTGACCACCGCGTTCGGCATGCCGGCGGTGACGGTCTCCCCCTGGTAGACGACCTCGCGGGTGCCGAGTTCGGTGATGAAGCAGCGGCGCAGCCAGCTCCTGAGCTCGGCGACGTCGTCTCCGAAGTGGTCGTGGGCCACCTCGGTGATCATTCGCTCGGAGAAGTCGGTGAGGGAACGATCGGCGTTGGCGAACCTGCGGACGTGGTCCGAGGAGATGACCCGCACGTCCTCGGGCAGGGAATGCCACATGGCCGAGCACACGACCTGCAACTGGACGGGCTCGACCACCTTGGCGTCGGCGACGACCTCCTCGCCCAGCGCCCTGCCGACCCTGATCATGCGGAGGTCGTCCACCAGGCCACGCGCCGCGCCCGGGGCGAACGAGCGTCCCGTTCCCTCCAGCGGGCCCTCGGTCGCCCGGACCGCGGCGCCCGTGTCAAGGGCGGTCAGGGAGAAACGGCTCCGGGCCATGCCCGCCAGCTTCGGCTCGTGGGGAAGGATCGCGGCGAGGTAGTCCTCGCGGATCGAGATGAGAAGACGCAGGTTCGGGTCGTCGTCCAGCGCCTCGACGAGCTGGCCGATGAACCATTCCCGGTACGGCTGGCGGTGGGCGAAGTCCCCGAAGAGCTCCTCGGCCTGGTCGATCGCGGCCAGGGTGAGGACCGGGTCGCCGTAGGGGTCCTGGCGCGGCGGGCGCCGGCTGAGGAACTCACGGATCGTCAGCCCCGCCAGCCGGGTGGGCGTCTCGGTGGGAGACCACGACGACAGCAGCGCGAACACGTGCGGGTTGTGCCGGGAGAGCGCGGCCGAGGGGAAGGGCGAGCCGTGCGACACCCTGCCTATCGGCAGGACGTCGGTCCTGCCGGTGTCCAGCAGTGGGAGCACGCCCGCCTGGATCAGCGAGGTCTTGCCCACGCCCGACGGCCCGTACAGCACGGTCAGGCGCCCGGCCTGCCACAGGTCGGAGACCTCGTGCGCCTCCCTGTCGCGGCCGAAGAACTTGGCTCGGTCCTCGCGGCGGAAGGCCCGCAGGCCGACGTACGGCCGGCCGGCCGCGTCCGGCCGGACAAGGTCGGAGGTCACATCAGAGGTCACGGCACCGGTCCCATCCGCCGGCGCAGCTCACGGCAGAACTCCTCCGCCGTCCCCCAGAAGATGGAGATCCGCCAGTCTTCGTAGTATCTGGCCAGCTGACGCTGGACTTCCAGCACGTCCGCCTTCGTGCTGGCGAGCGAGGGGGCGAGCTGGACGCTCACGTGCCTGCGGCGGTTGATTCCGGGAACGGCTTTCAACAACCCATGGAAAAGCACGCGAAATGTCCAGTCCTGCAGGCTGTATCCGATGAACAGCAGGGGTCTCCTGGTCAGCGCCGCGAGAATGGAGGTGGGCAGCATCCGCTGGCCGCCCGCGACACCGTCCACGGCGAGGTTGGTGAGAAACTCCAGATAGTCGTCCTCCGCCAGCACTATCGACGCCGGATCCTGCAGGCTGCCGTGCAGGTGATAGATGAGCGGGGCCTCGGGCCTGGGATTCCAGCCCGCCTCGCTGCTGAACAGATCCTCGGCGTAGGCCAGTCCTTTGTTCCATGGACAGACGGCCACATTCGGTCTTTTTCCCACGGCTTCGAGTGAGCGCAGGATGAAGTCGTCGTAGTTTGTCGTCAGATATACCGGAAGTGGGAAGCTCGCGAGCAGACCGTGCGGTTCGAGGGGGTCGAGGAAGTCGGGCGCGCCCCCGGCGTCGAGCTCGTCGCAGATCCGCCTCTTCACATATACCGAATCCCCATATCGCATCACCGCGAACTGCGTCACCCGCGGGAGATCATGGTCGTCGTCGAACGGATAGTCCCATCGGCGCGCCATGTCGCGGCTCAGCGCGGTCCCGGTCGGCAGAGTGCCCACGCACGCCCCGGACCCCAGGAACGGCGTGCAGTCCCCGCTGTTCAACTGGTCGAGCAGGCGTTCCCACTCGGCCTCCCCCATGTCATGCACGCAGGGCACCACCTCACGGGCAAGAGATCCAATCGGATCATGGACTCGATGCCGTACGACTCTATTGGCATGGTCAATCCCTCCGGCGAGGGAAGGCACCTCTGGTCCCGACGGCACGCCCGGAGCAGGCGAATGATTCACGATCACCTTTCTGCCGTGACCCGCGTGAAACGGCAGGGTGACCGTTCAGATCGAGCTGGTGAATCCGGCCGTCGGCTCCGCCGTCTCCAGAAACAACGGCTCCAGCGCCCTCCGCAGGGAGTGGTCCTCGATCTCACCGAGCATCTCCAGGGAGAGGCCTCCAAGGTCGACGAAAATGTTTGATCTTGAGCCGTCATCGCGCATACGTGCTCCCCTTACATCGCTCCGGATCCGGCCTCGACCACCGCCCGGGTTTGGGACGTCCTAAAAAATGTGAAACGACGTCCCTTTCGAAAGTATCCAGGCCGCTTTCTTCTTACTATGCGATTCTGTAATACCCCACTCGCCGAATCAACCTTTAGGATGACCGTACGATCCCTTTGGCTAAAAAAACGGAGGCCCGAGGTGGTGGAGCTTTCACACGCGGCGAACACGGTGCCGGAACGGCAGCCCGAGGTCTGGGAGAAGGTGCCGCCCCGCAACAGGAACTTCACCGGGCGGGACGACCTGCTTGTCAGGCTCCGCCAGGGCATCAGCACCGTCACCGCCGTCGTGCCCCAGCCCCAGGCACTGCAGGGGTGGGGCGGTGTCGGCAAAACACACCTGGCCATCGAGTACGCCCACCGCTACCGGTCGCACTACGACCTCGTCTGGTGGATCCCCGCCGACCAGCGCGTGCTGGTGCCGTCCGCGCTGGCTGCGATGGCCCCCCACCTGGGGCTGCCTCCCGCCTCCGCCACCGGTGTCGAGGAGGCCGCCGAGTCCGTGCGCAGGACGCTGCAGAACGGCAACCCCTACCGCCGCTGGCTGCTGATCTTCGACAACGCCGAGGATCCGGGACAGGTCGAGGAGTTCATCCCGCGCGGGCCGGGTCACGTCCTGATCACCTCGCGCAACCCCAAGTGGGAGGACCACTTCGAGACCCTCCAGGTCGACGTCTTCACCCGCGAGGAGAGCGTGGCGTTCCTGAAGAAACGCCTGCGCCGGGAGGTTCCCGACGACGACGCCTCGCGGCTGGCCGAGCAGCTCGGCGACCTCCCGCTGGCGCTGGAGCAGGCCGGCGCGCTGCAGTACGAGACCGGCATGTCCGTCGACGAGTACCTGGAGCAGCTCGGCGAGCAGGCGAACAGGCTGCTGGGCGTCAACAGGGCGCCGGGGTATCCGCTGTCGATGACGGCGGCCTGGAAGGTGTCGGTGTCGCTCCTGCAGGACCGCCTCCCCGAGGCCATCACACTCCTGCGATGCTGTGCCTTCTTCGGCCCCGAGCCCATTCCGCGCGACGTCTTCCGCAGGGGCAACAAGGCCGTCGTTCCCCGGCTCAGCAAGATCCTTTCTGATCCGATCCTGCTCGCCACGGCGCTGAGCGAGCTGAGACGCTTCGCCCTGGCCAGGATCGAGCCCACCACCCGCACGATCCAGGTTCACCGGCTGATCCAGGCGCTGCTCCGTGACGACCTGCCGGAAGAGGATCAGACGGAGATCCGGCACGAGGTGCACGTGCTGCTGGCCGGCAGCGCCCCGAACGACCCCGACGAGACCGACAGGTGGCGCAGCTTCGAGGAGCTGGTCGCGCACGTCACCCCCTCCGGTCTGGAGGAGTGCACGGACCCCGCGGCCAGGCAGTTCGCCCTCAACGTGGTCCGCTACCTGTACATGTCGGGCAACTACCAGTCGGCCCACTCCTTCCTCACCAGCTTCATCCGGAGATGGACCGAGGTCAGCGGGCCGAAGCACCTGGACGTGCTCGTCGCGCACCGGCACCTGGGCAATGTCCTGCGGGCGCTCGGCCAGTACGCCGCGGCGTACGAGGTCGACCACCAGACCCTCGACGACATGCGCGCCATCCTCGGCCCCGACCACCGCGAGACGCTCCTGACGACCAACGGGTACGGGGCCTCCCTGCGGGCCCGTGGCGACTTCGCCGCCGCCCGCAAGCTGGACGGTGAGTCCCGGGACGCCCACATCGCCAACCGGGGCCCCAGCGACCCCGCCACGTTGCGCGTGCTCAACAGCCTGGCTCTCGACTACGCGCTGACCAGTGACTACAAGGCGGCACGACGGCTGCACCAGGAGACGTACCTGGAGATGAGCGACGCGATGGGAGGCATCGGCAAGAGCACCCTGCTGCTGTCCTGGAACGGCCTGGCCAGGGCGGTACGGCTCTGCGGCGACTACACCGAGGCCTGCGACCTGGGCGAGGAGGCCTACGCCTACGGCGTCCAGGAGTTGACGCTCGACCATCACTTCACCCTGCTGACGGCCAAGGACCTGTCGATCGCCAAGCGCCGGGCCGGAGAGGTCTCCGAGGCGCTGGAGCTCGCGCGTGACACGCACACCCGGCTCCAGCGGCTCTTCGGAGACGAGCACGCCGACACGATGGCGGCCGCGATCAACCTGTCCAACTCCCTGCGGGTGACCGGTGACCTCGACGAGGCGTTCGCGATAGCGAACAGGACGGTCGCGCTGTATCCCCGGGTGTTCGGCGAGGAGCACCCCTACGGCTTCGCCTGCGGCGGTAACCTGGCGATCCTGCACCGCCTGCGCGGCGAGGTCGAGACGGCCCGCCGGCTGAACGAGCAGGCGGTGCGCGGCCTGATCTCCAAGGTCGGCAGGGAGCACCACTACCCGCTGACGTGCGCCATCAGCCTCCAGACGGACCTGGCGATCCTGGGAGAGTTCACCCAGGCGTGCGAGCTCGGCAGGGAGACGCTGGACAGGCTGCGGAAGCTCTTCGGCGAGAACCACTTCCTGAGCCTGGCCTGCGCCGGCAACCTCGTCCTCGACCTGAGAGCCGCCGGCGCGGAGAAGGAGGCCGAGCTGCTGTACCAAGACACGATGCGGCAGTATGAGCGCCCCCTGGAGGCCGGCCACCCCGACGCCATCCTCGCGAGCGAGGGCCGGCGCATCGACTGCGACTTCGACCCCCCGCCGATCTGATCACGCCGGGGTCAGGTGTTGCGCCTCCGCCAGGCGTCGAGGTGCCGCTCCGCCTCGCGGAGGGCCTGTGCCTCCGCGAGGTCGTCCACCGGTTCGGCGACGCACTCTTCGAGGGTTCTCCTCATGCAGGCCACGAACTCCTCTCCGCGCTCGTTCAGGCTCCCGCTGGCCAGCAGCGTGCCGGTGACCTGGTAGGCGCCCCGCCTCCACCGGGCGAGTTCCACACGTGCCCGGAACGCCTCGGCGTCCCGCTCGAACCTGTGCTGCCTCCGCCAGAACTCCGCCACCCCGAGATAGGCGTACGAACCCTGCAGCAGCCCGTAGGCGGGGCGCGGGTCATCCCGCCAGGGCGCGTAGTAGCGTCTGCCGTCGTCCGGCAGGGTCAGCGGGATCACGTCGGTCAGCGCCGTGAGCTTCGCGTGCTGGATCTCGTGCGCGAGCGTAGCGGCGAGCCCCAGGCCGTGCCACGGGTCGGACATCGCGACGGTCCCGAACGCCTCGCGGGTGGAAGCGCTGTTCTGCCCCCTGTCCGGCGCCTTGACGGGGGTGAGCACCGACACCGTGGAGCTCACCTCCTCCGCCACCTGCCGGTGGTGGGCGGTCAGGACGCGCCACGCGTCGTCCAGGTGCGCCCGCCACTCGCGGAGCCGCTCGCGGCCGAGCCGCGGCTCGGTGACCTCTTCCACGGGCCACCGGTACGGGTCGAGGTCGTCGACGACCAGGTCGAACCCCGGGATCACCGACCAGCCGTGCAGCGCCTGCCAGCCGGGCCGGTCGCCCGGGGGGTCGACGCGGACCGTCAGGCCGCCGGCGTCGAGTTCGGCGCCGTCCCCGTCCGGCCGCACCTCGACGTCGACCATGGCCGGCGCACCGGCGGGGAGAGTGAGGCGCCCCAGGGACGGCAGCATGATCGTGCCGTCGCGGACGGGCAACCGGACCCGGCACCGGACCCGGGCCCGCACCGCGACCACCACGGCCAGTGCGCCCAGCTGCGCGGGATCGTCGCGGCTGTCATCCCCGCTCCGCAGGGACCGGCAGGTCCGCCACGCCCACGCCCCCACCGCCGGATACCTCAGCAGGCGCTCGACCTCCTCGTCCGCCTGCCCCTCCAGATCGGCCAGCAGGCCGTAGGCGCGCATCGCCAGGGCGGCACCGGGATGCCCGGCCGACCGCGCCTCGCCGACGACACCTCGCACCAGCACCCTGTTCCTGGCGCGCTGCGCGGCCCGCAGCTCGGCCACGGCGCCGGCACCGCCCTCACCGGCCGCCAGCGTGAGAAACGTCTTGTCGGACACCTGCTGCGAACCGTGCCTCATCGGCTTCCCTTCAGCCTGGCGACATCCCGCGCGAGCCGGGTGCGGATATGGGTGATCAGCCGGTACAGGTCGGGGCAGTAGACCGAAGGTCCCAGAAAGCCGGCGGCCTCGCTGTATCTGTGCGCGTACAGCCCGCCGCCGCAGACCGAGTGGATGTCACAGGCCAGGCAGACCGGTGCCAGCCCGAGCTCGCCGATCTGCCTGGCCGCCATGGACGGGTGGGTGAGCGCGGCGTCGAAGGAGTCGCGGAGCAGGTGCAGGCGGGTCGCGGCCGCCCCGTGGTAACTGGACTTCAGGATGTCCGACTGCTCGATGCTGCCGTCGGTCTCCACCACGGCCATCCGGGCGGGTGAGAGTCCCACGGTCTCGCTGCGCGAGGCGCCTCCCGTCAGCAGGCGCATGATCTCGCGGAACAGCCGGACCTCCGTCTGGTCGGCGGCCGATCCGTACCAGCGGTCGAAGATCGGGATGAGCCAGTCGGCGTACGGTGTCACCCCCGCCTCCGGAACGCGGAAGGGCGGCGGGGTGGACCAGTTGCCGTGCGGGAGCAGGAAGTCGACGGCCGGGGGATCGAACTCCAGAAGCGCCTCGTAGGTCGCCAGCGGATCGTTGCGGACGTCGACGGTGCACAGCAGGCCGCTGAACAGGTGATGGAAGGGACCGCCGGTCAGCCTGCGAAGCGAGGCCGCCACCTTCGCGTGACTTCCCCTGCCGTCCGCGTGGCGCCGGTGCCGGTCGTGACCCTCCGCGTAGCCGTCCAGGCTCACCCCGACCCGGATCTCCAGGCTGTCGAAGAGCCGCAGGTAGCTCTCGTCCAGGCGCAGCCCGTTGGTCTGCACACCGACGTGGACGCGGGTCCCGACGTCGGCGGCGGCCCCCCTGATGGTGCGCACCGCGTAGGAGATGAGATCCGGCCCGGCCAGAAGGGGCTCACCGCCGTGCAGAACGACCTCCACCTCGGCCAGCTCGTGGGTGAGCGCGTGCTCGGCTATGCGCTTCGCCGTGCGGTCGACGATCGCCTCCGACATGCGCCTCGGCTGTGCCCTCCAGGACTGGTCCGCCATCTCGTAGACGTAGCAGTGGCGACAGGCGAGGTCGCACCTGCTGTGGATCTTCAAGATGAACTGCCGGAAAGCCGCCGGTCGCCACCCTGATTCCAGCAATCCCCTGACATCGAGCGTCGCCGGGAACACGCTTCTGGGTGACGGGATTATGGGGTCAAGTTTCTCAGGCAAACGCGGCACACCTCTCTTGCGCCATTTCCTATCTGGCATGAGTTTGCCCAAATAGTCAAGTTCCAGGCTTACAAATAGTGGTCTCCGCGACATGACCGAAGGGTTTCATCCGTCTCTGGAACGGCGGCCGGCCATCATCTATCGTGGAAGCATCTTTCGGGCATCACATAACGTGGTCTCATCAGGGGGCTGATCAGCGGTGCGCGAGTGGCCGTCGACTCTCGACATCGGCAGGCTGATGGCCGACGGCTGGAGACCGACGCCGTTCCGGCAGTTCATCCTGAAGATCCACAGTAGGTGCGATCTCGCCTGCAAATATTGCTATATGTACGAAATGGCCGATTCGTCGTGGCTGACACGCCCGAAACAAATGTCACGGGAGACCGTCGCCGCCACCGCCGCGAGAATCGCCGAGCACGCCCACCGTCACGGCCTGCGCGACATCGAGATCATCCTGCACGGGGGCGAGCCACTGCTCGCCGGCCCCGAGGCGATCCGCGAGATCGTCACCCGGATCCGTTCGGCGGCCGCCGGCACCCGGGTCAGGGCCAGCCTGCAGACCAACGGGCTACGCCTGGACGAGAGCTACCTGCGACTCCTCGACGAACTGGACATCCGGGTCGGGGTGAGCCTCGACGGTGACGAGACGATGCACGACCGCAGCCGCAGGCGCGCAGGCGGCCGCGGCAGCCATGCCGAGGTGTCCCGAGCCCTCCGGCTGCTGACCTCGCCCACCTTCAGGCATCTCTTCAGCGGCCTGCTGTGCACCGTCGACCTCAGAAACGACCCGATCGGGGTCTACGAGGCGCTCCTCGCCTTCGACCCACCGGCCGTCGACTTCCTGCTCCCGCACGGCAACTGGTCGGCGCCCCCGGCCGGCCGGCTCCCCCACGAGGAGACGACACCGTACGCGGACTGGCTCATCCCGATCTTCGACCGGTGGTACGGCGCGGCGCGCAGGCCCACCCGGGTCCGGCTGTTCGGCGAGATCATCCACGTGCTGCTCGGCGGTTCGTCGTCGAGCGAGCAGATAGGCCTGTCCCCCGCGGGAATGGTGGTGGTGGAGACCGACGGCGGCATCGAGCAGTCGGACGTGCTGAAGTCGGCCTACCAGGGAGCCCCCGAGACCGGGCTGCACGTGACACGTGACTCCTTCGACGACGCCCTGCTCCTTCCCTCGATCGCCGCCCGCCAGATCGGCGAACTGGCCCTGTGCCCCACCTGCCGGGCCTGCCCGGTGTCACGGATCTGCGGAGGAGGGTTGTACGCCCACCGCTACCGCTCCGGCCATGGTTTCGCCAACCCCTCCGTCTACTCCCCCGACCTGCTCCGACTCATCGAGCACGTCAAGAGCACTGTCGAGGCCGATCTGTCGGCTCGATCGAAACGACGGGGAAGGGACACGATGAACCTGCGTGAGCACCGGATCACGGCCGGGGTGTTCTCCAAGCTCGCCGCCGGCGGTGGCGGCGCCGCCGCGGTCGCCAAGCTCTCCGCGGCGCAGCACAGCAAGCACGTGCTTCTCGTACGGGGGGTGCTGGAGGCCGCGCGCGCGAACGGCCACCCGGACGCCGCCGTCACCCGCCGTGCCTACGACCTGCTCGCCACGGTACAGCGCCGTCATCCCGGCGCCGTCGGCACCGTTCTGCGCCATCCCTCGGTGGGCGCCTGGGCGCGGCGGACAATCAAGATGCTCGACGCTCACGCCGAGGACGCGGCACCGGGGCAGCTCGCCGCGCTCGCCGCCGCGGCGGCGATCCGTTCGGGCACGGCCTGCGACATCGACGTGCCCGCGGTGGAGGGGGTCGTCACGCTGCCCTCTCTGGGCCAGGCGGTCCTGTCGCCGACCGTCTCGTGGGCCACGGTGGAGTGTGCCGAGGGCGGTGCCGAGGTCACCGCGGACGGGGTCATCGTCACCGTCCCGCGCGACCCGGGCCGGGACGCTCCCGGGTGGAGAGGCCTGCGATCGCTCTCCACCGAGGTGGACGGCGTGCCGCTCCACCTGGTCATCGACGACCTCGACCCGTACCGGATGCCGGAGACCACGAACATCGGCGGGCGTCTGACCGAGGCCGAGACCGAGCGCTGGCAGTCGACGCTGGAGGGAGCCTGGCATCTGCTGGTGCGCCACCACCGCGCCGTGGCCGATGAGGTCGTCACGGCGATCACGGTCCTCACCCCGCTGGTCGCCCCGGCCCGGGGCCAGTCGAGCTCGACATCCGGCGAGACGTACGGCTGCGTGGCCCTGTCGACGCCGCCGGACGCCGCCACGTTCGCGGTCACCCTGACCCACGAGACGCAGCACGCGAAGCTCTCGGCCCTGCTCGACCTGGTCCCCCTGACCCTTCCCGACGACGGCAGGCGCTACTACGCTCCCTGGCGCGATGATCCCCGTCCCATTCCCGGCCTGCTCCAGGGGGCCTACGCCTTCCTGGGCGTGGCCGGCTTCTGGATGCGCCAGCGCCACCTGGAGACCGGGGCGGCGGCCCTGCGCGCGAGCTCGGAGTTCTTCCGCTGGCGCGAGGCGGCTCACCTGGTGACCGGCACCCTGCTCGGCAGTGGGCGGCTGACCCCGGCCGGCGAGAACTTCGCGACCGGAATGGCCCTGCGCCTGGACCGCTGGGCACAGGAGAGCGTGCCGGCCCGCGCCCGGGCCCTGGGCCGCGCACACGCCGACGACCACTACGCGCGCTGGCTCGAACGCAACGGTTAGGCCCTGCCCACCGGATCCTGCCGTGGCGGGTGCCGGGGGGGGGGGGGGCCGCCCCCCCCCCCCCCCCGGCGGGCCGGAAATAAACGGGCCCCGGGCCCGGGGCGGTGGGGGGGGTCTTTTTGCCGGAAGGGAATTGAAA
>NZ_JBEXGU010000039.1:0-64047 GCF_040607515.1 Streptosporangium sp. NPDC005286
GTCACCGCGGCCTTCGACGGCGACGCGGTCGCCGTCGGCGCGTACCCGCTCGACCTCGTCGAGTCCTTCGAGCAGCCCGCTCGGCACAGGGGCGGCCGTGCGGAAGGTGACCCGCTGAGCGAACCCGGCCCTTCGAACGAGCCCGGAGGGCGAGTCGAGGGCGACGACCCGCCCCGCGTCGAGCAGCGCGACCCGGTCGCACAACCGTTCGACCTCCTCCATGGCATGGCTGACGAGCAGGATGGTCACGCCGGACTCGCGCAGGCGCTCAAGGGTCGACCACATCTGGCGGCGCGCCTCGGGGTCGAGCCCGGTGGTGAGCTCGTCGAGGATCACCACCCGAGGCCGCCCGACGAGGGCGAGCGCGATGGACAGCCGTTGCTGCTGGCCACCGGAGAGCTTCTCGAAGCGGGTGCGGTGGGAGGCGGTCAGGCCGACCGACTCGATCAGGTCGCCGGTCGGCAGCGGGTCGCGGTAGAAGGTCCCGTACAGGCGGACCAGCTCGGTGACCGTGAGCGCGGAGTGCAGGGTGGCCTCCTGCAGCTGGACTCCGAGGACCTGGCGCAGCCGGGCCCGGTCGCGCCGGACGTCCAGGCCGAGCACGCGGACGGTGCCGCGGTCGGGCCGCCTGAGCCCGGCGATCAGCTCGACGGTGGTCGTCTTGCCGGCTCCGTTGCGCCCCAGGATGCCGAAGATCTCGCCGGTGGCGACCGACAGGCTGACCTCCTCGACGGCGACCTTGGAGCGGTAGCGCTTGTGCAGGCGGTCCGTTTCGACGGCGGGAGATGACGTTGTCGCATGCATGCCGTCGACGTTAGGAAGGGCGAGCCCTTGGCGCCTGTGCCGATGGTCAGCATTGGCACCCATGACTTTCGGCACCTCAGCGCGGATGCGAGCGCCAGTACAGTGACGGTATGCGGCGAATCGAGCCGGACGCGTGGGCGGGGCTGGCGGTACTGCTGGTGTGCCTCGCGGTGGGCGCCCCGACGCTGCTCGGCGCGGCCGGGACACGGGTGCCCAAGCTGGTGTGGGGCGTGCTGTTCGTGGCGCTGCTGGCCACGTCGCTGACCGCCGCGGTCTGGGAGGATCGCCGGCCGAGGCCGGCGCGGGTCTGCTACGGCGCGGCCGTCGTGCTGGGGTGGCTGACGATCCTGACGGCGCCCAGCGCCGGGTTGCTGCCGATCCTGCTGGTCTTCACCGCGGCCTTGAGCGCGTACATCGCGCCACTGTGGGCGGGCCCGGTGGTGGTCACGCTCAACACCGTCGTCATCGCCGTGACCGTGAGCCTCACCGGCGCCACCTTCACCGAGATCGGCCTCAGCGCGCTGCTGTACCTGCTGATCCAGACCGCGACGCTGCTGAGCTCGCTGGCGATCATCCGGGAGCAGCGGATGCGCCGCGAGCTGGTCGAGGCGCATCTGGAGCTGCGGGCGGCGAGCGTCATCCTGGCCGACACCGCACGCGCTCACGAACGCCTGCGCATCGCCCGGGAGCTGCACGACCTCATGGGGCACCAGCTCACGGCGCTCACCCTGGAACTGGAGGTCGCCCGGCACCACGACGGCTCCCGCGCGCGCGTGCACATCGAGCGCGCCGACCGGGTGGCGCGGGACCTGCTCCGCGACGTGCGCACGACCGTCGGGCAGCTGCGCACCGACGCGCCCGATCTGCGCGCGTCCCTGAGCGCCGTGGTACGCGACATTCCCGGCCTCGACATCGGCGTGTGGATCGACGACGACGTACGCCCCACCGAGGAAGTGACCATGACGCTCATCCGCGTCGTCCAGGAGATCGTCACCAACACCATCCGGCACGCGAACGCGACCTCGCTGCGCATCCGGATCGAGAACACGCCGGACCAAGCCGTGAAACTCACCTCCGTCGACGACGGGCGTGGCAGCCCTCAGCTGCGGCCCGGCAACGGGCTGCGCGGCCTGAGCGAGCGGATCGACGCGATCGGCGGCGACGTGCGGCTCGACGGCAGCGACGGGTTCCGCGTCACCGCCAGGGTGCCCGCGCGATGATCCGGGTGATCGTGGTCGACGACCAGACCCTGGTGCGGCAGGGCATCCGCAGCCTGCTCGACCTGACCGACGACATCGAGGTGGTGGGAGAGTCCGACGACGGCATGTCCGCGCTGGCGGCGATCGAGGAGCACGCCCCCGATGTCGTCCTGCTCGACCTGCGCATGCCCCGCCATGACGGTATCTGGACGCTCACGGCGCTGCGGGAGCGCGCGGACGTCGCGCCACCGGTGCTCGTGTTGACCACGTTCGACAACGACACCCTCGTGCTGGACGCGATGCGGGCAGGGGCATGCGGTTACCTGCTGAAGGACGTGACGCTCGAACGGCTGACCCGGGCCATCCGTGTCCTGGCCGGCGGAGGGACGCTGATCTCGCCGTCGATCACCGACCGGCTGCTGCGCGCGGTGCACCGCCGCCGGCCGCCGGGCGACGACGACCTGCCCGCGATCCAGCAGCTCACCGAACGAGAGCTGGAGGTGCTGCGGCTCGTCGCGGAGGGTTACAGCAACCGCGAGATCGCCCAGGCCCTGTTCCTGGCCGAAGGCACGGTCAAGAACCACGTCTCGACCGTGCTGCTCAAACTCGGGGCGCGCGACCGCACCAACGCGGTGCTGCGCGCCCTGCACACCAACATCCTCGACTGACAGATGAGGAGGTATCCGGTCTCGCACACGAGGCACCGGCCGCCCGGACAGTGCCCCCCTCGTAGGGACAATGACGCCACCGTGTTCGAGCTGAACGCGCTGCACGTGTTGCGACCCCTCGCAGGGGCGATGAGGACTTCACGGCTTACGGGCGTGTGCGCGCTCCGGTGGGTGGGTGCTCCGGCCGGCCGTCTCAGTCGCTCCCCGGTGTTTCAGGCCTCCGGCCTGCTCGGGCGCGGTGGTCGCGGGCTTTCACACGCCGACCGGAGCACCCACCCACCTCCGCGCCTTCCACCCCGCCGCACCGCGCGCGAACCGTAGTCGCTCACTCTCCGGCCGCCCAGTGGACTCTCCGACGCTGAAGCTCTCGCGACGAGACCGCTCAGGCTGATCGCCGTAGCTGACGCGTGTCTCTCCGACACAGCGCAGGGTCGATGCCGTAGGGATCGGAAGCCGGATCGCTCCCAGAAACCCGCAAGTCAGCTCCAAGACGATCTTCAGTGCCGCCCGCAAACTTGTCCCCAGACCTGATGGCGTGAGCTGTCGGCGCATGCGCTCTCAGTGCATATCGGACGAAGCGGAACGCGAACCGAAGGACATGGAGATGTACAAGAAGGCCCTGACCGTCGCGATGGCGGCGGCCGTCCTGTCCACGCCGGCCCCGGCACCCGCGTCTGCGGCTCCGACAATCGAGACCGTCTTCGGACCCACCATCACCCTCAGGGAACCGGACAGCACCTTCGTCTGCTCAGCCGGAGAGGTACTGATCGACCGCGCCCACTGGGGGGACGAGAACGGCTGGACCCGCTACCGGTGCGGCCAGATCCGCATCGACGGTGAAGCGGTCACCGTGCAGACCGGAAATTGGAGCTACGGTCTGAAGGAGAGCAACTCGTACTTCGCCGCCCCTGCCGATCAGGTCCTCATCGGCAGGAAGCACCACGGCGACGAGAACGGCCTGACGTCATACCTCGTCGGCACGCTGCACTGGCGCGGAAGTCAGGTGCGGCTCACCTCCCGGCAGTGGACCGCGGCCATGACGGAGAGCAACCACTCCTCGCAGGCGTTCGCCCCTCTGGTCATGACCGGCCGCCGGCACCAGGGGGATGAGAACGGTCGCACCTCCTACGAGTACAGCAGGGTCACCGCCAACTGAGGCCTCCCGCCCGCACAGGCCATGTGACGCACAAACCTCAGGCCTGCGCGCGCCCAGGCCCCGAGGTCGTGTGCCACGCCGTCCTCCGGGCAGTCCAGGGCGAGAAGACCAACGCGGGGCCGTGTGGGTTTTCGCTGTCGCGGACGGCCACGATGCCGGTGAGGTTGCCGGCCACCTCGACGCACTGGCCGTTGCCATCACTGCGGCTGCTCTTGCGCCATGTGGAAGGCTGGTGGTGCCGCGGTCTACGCGCCGTTTTTCAGGTCTGCCACGAATGCCGCCCAGGTGTTACGGGCAAAGACGAGCCTGGCTCCCTCGGGGTCCTTGGAATCCCGGACGGCTACGGCATCGCCCAGGTCCGCGACTTCGACACAGTCTCCGTTGGCTCCGCTAAACGAACTCTTCCGCCAGACGGCGGTCAGGTCTACCGGGTCGGACATCGCGCGGCCCTTCCGCTGGACACTCACACCAGGTTGTTTGATGCGTTCATCAGCATAACCGCCGTGTCCGCCGGACTGAGTGCCGCTGCTCTGAGGTAGTCGAACACCGCGACGTAGCGTCGGACGTCAGCGCTGTCCTCCAGGTACAGACCGCTGGACATGTTCTCCAGATAGATGACATCCAGGTCGCTCGGAGCAGGAAATCCCACGATAATCCTCTTTTCTCCCGATGAAGGCAGTTGGTGAGGCTACGGTGGCCTCCATGACGACACCCAAGAGCGCGCTGGTCTTGTCCGGCAACCGGTCGTTCATCGATCGGTGATCTGCTCACTCAAGCGGATGCGCGGGTCGCCGCCGACTACATCAAACGAATCACCGCATGGCTTGACCTCGTACGGAGTCAAAGTGACTCGCCGTCAGCCAGGCGAGCGCGGCGGCGGACGATACCAGCGGATCACTGCCGACAGGGCGCAGGCGTGATCGTAGAGCCCGGTCTCGCGGGTAAAGACAAGGCGACCAGAGCGCGCATGACCAACGCGGCTATCTCGTCCGGCGACGATTCATGGTGCTGGACACGGGTGTCCAGCACCATGAATTTTAAAATGAGGCTTCATGATAAGGGATTTATCGAGAACATGGCGATTTCTGTCTTTCTTGACATTGACTGCTTTTCTTTTGAGCGGCTGTTCTGCATTCAACCTCGACACGTGGCACGGCAAGCAAGGGATGACCCAAAGCAATTATCCGCCTTTTGATTCGATGGAAGATTTCACATTGCCGATGGATGTTTATGATTTGGATAATGTTCGGCGCGCGTATGTACAGGAAGCTCGCTTCAAGGTTCTGGGATCCTGTCTAAAAAAGTTTGGATTCACGATGCCGAAGCATGATGTAACACCTATACGGTATCCAAAGAATGCCGCCTACCTGGGTTGGCTGGGCGAGAAAGACGTCGCGCATTACGGCTACCTCGGGCCGAAAAATCAAGGCGCTGAAGAGTTTGCCGCTCTCGATGGGCTTCGCGCGTTCGTGATTCCGGCTGAGCCGGATGCCGCGCATTCAGGGCACAGCGCTTCGAGAGTCAATGGAATCAAGGTTCCCAAGATGGGGTGTGCAGGCGAAGCCGAATGAGCGCTCAACGCTGGAGCAACCGGCCTGGACGGAACCAAGCTTATTAAAGAATACGACTTCAAACGGCTGCACTCTCTGATGGAGGACGCAGCTGTAATAGGTTTTAAGGATAAGCGGATCGCCGAAGCCGCAGTGCGGTGGAGTGACTGCATGAAGAGCAAGGGATTCTCTTACAAGGAGCCGTTCGAGGCTCAAAGTGACCCACGTTGGCAGGCGGGAGACTCCGGTCGCGGCCGCCGTACCGTGAGCACGCTAGAGATCAAGACCGCCGTTGCTGATGAGCAGTGCCGACTGCAAGTTAACTACAGCGGTGTTAGGCGGGCCGCTTATGTCGATGCCCAAAACGCGATTATTATAAAGAATCGAGATTTGCTTCAAAGGCTGACGAATTTGATGGAAACGCGATACGCTAACGCTACCGAGATCCTCGAATGACGCTGGTGAACGAAGAGAGTGCGCACATTCAATCGCTGCAGCGTGACAACGGGGGATGATCTGTGAGTCATCGCCGCTGGGCCGCCATGTCGTGTATGGCTCTGCTTGTAGCAGGTGCCGTCTATGTGCATGGATTCTGGAGTGGGAAATTCTGGACATTCCGCCCGCTCAGTGAACATTGCAACAGCAAGCCTTTGGGCTTCCCGCCTACTTCCTGGACATGGTTCCCACTCCGGAATCTCTGTCATTGGGAAGATGGAACGATGAGCGATCTGGTGCCGGCCTACGTCAATCCAGTGTTAGTGACGTCTCTGACGGCGACTGTCGGCTTTATGGTCATAGCCGTCCGAGCACGGAGACGGAAATGATGATTCTCAACCATCACTTCTCTGGTCAAAGGGGTGCCAGCGTCTGACTCCGCATTCCGCTTATCGCGTCGCCGCCCGCTGACGATCGGGGTGGGCATCGTCGACGTCGTGGCTCTCGTGGCTATCGGAGCCGTTGACGACGGCGACTTGGACGAGCCAGCGTCGTTGGCACTCAGGCTGCTCGTTCGCCAAACAACATGAGGGCGCTCGGGCGCAGTCGTCCCGCGGCTCCTTCCGTCGGGCGCCTGATCGGCGGCCTGCCCAAGATCGGCATGCCTGGTCTTAAATCAGATTGTCGAACTCACCGGCCTTGATACCGTTGACGAAAATGTGCCAGTCGCTGGGTGAGAAAACCAGCGTGGAGCCGTTTGGGTTCTTGCTGTCGCGTACGCCGACGCCCTCATCGGTCAACGTGGCAACTTCGACGCAGTTGTTCTGACCGTCACTTAAGCTGCTCTTACGCCAGGTCGTATCCGAAGGATCGGTCTTATTCATAGCTTCCCACCATTTGAGAGATCAGGTTTTTCGATTCCTGCTCATCGAGCGCGGCATCCCAGATCGCGCTGAAGGCGACGTCGTAGCGCTCGATCTCGCTTTCTTTGTCCAAGTACAGCGCTCCAGTGAAGCCGTCCACGTATACGGTGGGCGGCTCCATCTCTTTTCCATCGCTGTTCACCGGGAACCGCAGCGTGACGAATGATCCCGACATGACGCCAGGATGCAGCCCGCGACTGAAGGGCACCACCCTGATCGTGACGTTGGGCAGTTCGCCGACTTCTATCAGGTGAACGAACTGACGCGCCATCAGACTTTCACCACCGATCGGACGGCGCAAGATGGATTCATTCAGCGCCACGCGCAGCGTCGGAGGATCGGTAACTCTGGTGAGCAGCGCTTGCCGTGCGATGCGCACATGCACCCGGCGCTCGATTTCCCCCTCTGTCAAACCGGGGTTATCGGCGCTGATCAGCGTACGGGCGTAGTCGGCGGTTTGGAGCAGGCCGGGAACCAACTCCGATTGATACCAGGCCAGATCTGATGCTGCTTCCTCCAGGCCGATATACAGGTCGAAACCTTCCGGAATCACATCACCGTAAGCATGCCACCAGCCGCGCCCCTTGGTCTCCTTGGCCAGGCCCATCAACGCTTGCGTGAGATCTACCGGTGCACCATAAATCTTGCACATTGTCTCAACATCGAGGCTTCGCAGCGACGTCTGGCCAGTCTCGATACGCCAGATCTTGGCCTCTGACCACTCCAGCTTGGAAGCCGCAGACCTGACGGTCAGCCGTGATTGCGTGCGCAGATCACGTAGATATCGCCCCAATTGTCGACGTGGCACCGTCGAGCCCGTCACACCCTCCGCCACCGCTCACCCCCTCGCCATGAAGCGCTTCCTCCACCCGGAATGAAAGCACTCACGCTTTCACTCCGCAATGTCAATCCTCGGACTGAGGATTCGAAGTGAAGTCTTGCATAACGAGACATCGAGATGCTTGACTTCGGTGACACACAGCAACACCATCGGACGCTCCGTGTTCTCCCAACTGGTGACGCTAAGTGCTCGTTTCATCACTTTCCAGATCGTTCGACTGAAAGGGTGAGGCACCATGCGCGATTCGCAGCAAGTGCAGTACATCCACCTCGTACGACTCGGCTGGGACCTGCGGGTTCTTGGGGTGGCCACCTCGGTGGTCGTTCCCGTCGGCGGAGCGCCGGTGCTGGAGATCATGTCTTCTACCGGGGTTCGGGTTCGGATCCAGGTCGCCCGCCGGGCCTGTGGCTGGGTCTTCGTCTGGCGTCCCTGCTGGTCGGTGACCTGGCGGCGTGACTGGATCTGGGCCGAGGCGAACAACGCGGCCGACATGATCGCGTCGGCGGTGATCGCGTGAGCGCGCGGGGCCAGGACGGCCCCGGCGCGGCAGACGCGGCGATCAAGCGTTGGGACGGGCTTCGGGTCGTGGGTCAGCGGGACTTTCCCGGCATCGCGCAGTCAGTGGGGGCCGCTCGCAAGTGGGTGCTGGAACTCCTGGACGGCCATGCGACCGCCGAGGCGCTGGAAACGCTCGAACTGCTGGTCAGCGAGGTGGTCACCAACGCCATCCTGCACAGCGACTCGGCCAGGCCCGGCGGGCTGGTGAGGGTCCGGGTGGGGTTGGGTGACAGCCTGATCCACATCGAGGTGATCGACGACGGCTCGGCCACCAGCGCGCCCGCGATCCGGACGACCGACGACGACAGCCTCAGTGGGCGCGGCCTGAGCTGGGTGAATCTCCTGGCGAGCACATGGGGCAGCAGCCAGAACGAAGAAACCGGCGGAACGGTCTGGTTCCAGCTCGGGCAGAGCCCCTCTCATCAGGACACAATCCCCCTCCCTCCCGGTGAAGGCAGTCAGTGACCTCCACGGCGACACCCAAGAGCGCGCTGGTCTTGTCCGGCAACCAGTCGTTCAGGGAGGCTCAGCCGGCGTCGCCTCGCGTTCGCCGGTCAGCCCGGGGCCTTGCGGCTGAGGTGTTCCCAGGCGCGGTACTCCTCGGTGCGGGCCTGGTCCATCTGCTGGACGAGGTCGTAGGAGCGACCGCCGACGATCAGCCGCCGCGGCGGATCCGGCAGGTCGGCCAACTCCATGATGACGGGAGCGGCCGTACCGGGGGCGGGACCGGCGTCCTCGCCCCACATCTCGGCCAGCTTGACCCGCAGGGGCTCGTAGGCCGGATGAGCCTGTGTCGTCGTGGTGCCCACCGTGAACAGCCCGGTGTCGTACCCGCCCATCTGGACGATGGTGACCTTGATGCCGAAGGGCTCTACCTCCATCGCCAGCGCCTCGCTGACCGAGTCGAGCGCCGCCTTGCCCGCCCCGTAGAACCCGACTGAGGCGAAACCGCCGCCGGAGCCCATCGAGGTGACCTGGAGGATGCGCCCGGAACCCTGCGCCCGCAGATACGGGACGACGGCTTGGGCGACCCAAACCGCGCCGAAGAGGTTGACGTCGAAATGGGCCCGGATCTGCTCCTCGGTGGCCTCCTCCAGCATGCCGTACAGCAGGCCGCCGGCGTTGTTGACCACGATGTCGAGCCTGCCGAAGGCCGCCACCGCCCGGTCCACCCCCTCCCGCACGGCTGTGCGGTCGGAGACGTCCAGCGGCAGCCATACGAGGCTGCCCGGATACTCCTCGGCCAGTTCCGCGAGTGGGTCGACATTGCGGGCAGCGGCCACGACACGGTTTCCCGCGGCCAGTGCGGCCTCAGTGAACGCCCTGCCCAGGCCCCGGGACGCGCCGGTGATGAACCACACTCGGCCGTTCGTCACAGGCCCTCACCTCCTTTGGATCATCTCTCAAGACGAGACGTTACGTCTCGTTGTGTTGCGATCCCTAATCTGCACCCGCTTCCCCGTCATGTCAAGACGGACCGTCTCGTCTTGTCCATCTGCTATCCTCAGCGACATGTCCACCGCCAAGAAACCGAACCCTGCCCGCCGCAGTGAGCGGTCGCGGCAGGCGATTCTGGACGCCGCGCGCGAACTGGTCTCCGAAGTGGGGTACGCGAAGGTCTCGATCGAGGCCATCGCCGCGCGGGCCGGCGTGGGCAAGCAGACGATCTACCGGTGGTGGCGGTCCAAGGGAGCCGTGGTCTTCGACTCCTTCCTCGCGCTCAGCGAGGGGGCCCACGGGGAGGGGATGGCGCTGCCCGACACCGGCGACATCGAGGCCGACCTCAAGGTCGTCATGCGCGCGACCGTCGCCGAGTTCGCCGATCCGGACTTCGAGGCGCCGATCCGGGCGCTCAACACGGAGATCATCAACGATCCCGACCTCGCCGCCCAGTACCGCGAGAAGCTGGCCGACCCCGTCGACGAGGCCAAGAAGGTGCGGCTGCGCAGCGCGCAGCGAGCGGGCCAGATCGCGGCGGACGCCGATCTGGACCTGGTACTCGAACTGCTCTACGCCCCCCTCTACCAGCGCTGGCTGCACCGCTCCGGCCCCCTCACGTCCGAGTACGCCGACGCCCTCGTGGACCTCACCCTCAAGGCGTTCCGCCCCTGAGACCCCGGCCGCGCGAGGAACGAAGCGGGCTCCGGCCGGGCACCGCTCCCTCCATCGCGATCAGTAGCCCTGCGCGAGCTGTCGCAACACCTCCGTCTCGCGCCTGCTCAGCGAGTCGACGTGGGTAGTGCGGCCGGGGTGGTCCGGGTTGCCGGGCGCATGGTCAGGATCAGTACGGCCAGCCCGGCGAAGATGACCGCGGCGACGACGCCGGTCACGTGCAGGCCGGCGGTGAACGCCTCCCGCGCGGTGTGCAGCAGTTCCGCGCCCTGGTCGGCGGGAAGGTTCCGGCTGGCGGCGACCGCGCCGGCCAGCGAGTCGGACGTGCCGTCCATCCGGCTGCGGTAGACCACCGCGGCCACCACACCGAGCAGCGCGAAACCGAGCGAACCGCCGAGGTAGTTGCCGGTCTCCGACATCGACGCCGCCGAGCCGGCACGCTCTGGTGGTACGGACCCGACGACCAGCCCGGTGCCCAGCGCGAACAGCGGGCCGGTGCCCAGCGCCAGTACGGTGATGCCGATCATCACCAGCGGCAGGGCGCTCGCACCGTCGACGCCGACCAGCAGCAGGCTGCCCAGCGCCGACCCCACCAGCCCACCGGCGATCGCGGTCGTCTGCTTCATCCGCCGGCCCAGCGCCGGCGCGGCCATGGTGCCGACCGCCACGCCCAGGCCCATCGGTGCGAACAGCACCGCCGACGCGAACGGCGAGAAGCCCAGCACGCTCTGCAGGTACTGGGTCACCAGCAGGCCCGTACCGGCCATGGCGATGCCGGCGAAGGCCAGCCCGACGAGTACGGCCGTGAACGGGCGGTTGCGGAGCAGTCGCAGGTCCAGCAGCGGCGCCTCCAGCCGCAGTTGCCGGCGTACGAACAGGAATCCGATGGCCGCGCCGACGACAAGGGCCACCGCCGGCACGACCGGCACGCTCTCGACGGTCAGCTGCTTGACGCCGTAGACCATCAAAAACACCGCCACGAGCGACAGCCCGACGCTGGCCAGGTCCAGCCGGCCGGCCTGGTCGCTGCGGAACTCCGGCAGCAGGACCGGCCCGGCGAGCAGCAGCAACGCCATCGCCGGCACGGCGACCAGGAACACCGATCCCCACCAGAAGTGCTGGAGCAGGAATCCGGCGAGTACGGGTCCGAGCGCGCCGCCGGTGAACTGGCAGGTCGCCCAGATCGCGATGGCCTGCCCGCGCTGCCGTTCGTCGCGGAACATGTTGGTGATCAAGGCAAGTGTGGACGGCGCCAGGGTCGCGCCGGCGACACCCAGCAGCGCACGCGCGACGATCAGCATCAGCGGGCTGGTCGCGAAGGCCGCCACGACCGACAGCACCGCGAACGCCGCCCCGCCGATCATCAGCAGCCGTCGGCGGCCGATCCGGTCGCCGAGCGTACCCATCGTGATGACGAAACCGGCCACCATGAATCCGTAGCCGTCACTGATCCACAGCTGCTGGACGTTGGTGGCACCCAGGTCGGCGGCCAGCTGTGGGAGCGCGAGGAGCAACGCCGTCATGTCTATCGCGACGAGAAATGTCGGCAGTACGAGGACGATCAGTCCCAGCCAGGCCCGGTTGACTCGCATATCCGAAACTCCCTGTTCTCTCGACGTTTCGCTGGTTAGTCGGAGCGGTCGCGAGTTTCTTGACATCGGTACGGGCGGACATCTCTCGCATCTGCCACGGTGGGGCGTCACCACATGACGACCTCGCGGTCCGGGCGATGCGACGAGGTGCCGTCCGGCAGGCGCAACAGCCGGGGCGACAGGTGGTCACTATTGCGTCGCGCCGTCCTTGGCGCGGTAGGTGTGGCTGGTCAAACAGGTAGGCGGCCGGGGTGACGGGCCTGCCACCTAGCGCGGTGATCTTCCGCGCAGCGGGGGCGATTGCCATCGCTGCGGTGCAGGTCGGGTCCGGAACTGGCGGTTTGACCTCCTCCCCGGCCTGAAGGCCAGGGATTCTCCCGTCGCGTCGCGGTTAAGCAGCGCGCGGGGGTTGACGCTTCACAGACCGGGTAACCCCGAGGTCTCCACGTCCTGACACCGCTGATCCGTCGGCGTTGTTGATGTTGATCGCGGCGTTGGTGTCGGCGTGGCCGACCCACCCACACGCGGGGGTGACGCAGGTGAACACGGTGCCGTTGCGGCTGGCCGGGTCACGGTGGCCGCATCGGTGGCAGGTCTGTGAGGTGCCTGGAGCGGGGACCTTGATGACCTGTCCGCCCCGGTCGGTGCTCTTGTATTCGAGCAGGGTGATGGTCCTGCCCCACGCCTCGCCGCTGATCGACCGGTTCAGCCCCGCCTTTTGGGCGACGTTCTTGCCAGGGGCTTCGATCGTGCCCTTGGCGGATGTGACCATGTTGAGGATGGCGAGTTTCTCGACCTTGATCACAGCGAACGTGCCGGCGAGTTCGGTGGTGGTTTGGTGCTGCCAGTCGATGGCCCTGCGCTTGGCTTTCGCGCGCAGCCGGGCGATCTGGTCGTAGGTACGCCGTTCCCGCCCCGAGGGTCGGGTCTTCTTCGGCCGGGACGCGCGCCGGCGGGCCGACTTCTTCTCCAACGGCGCAGGTGCTCGCGCTCGCCGTCACTCAGCCAGGGGCCGTGCTCGCGCATCGTCCCGTCCGACAGGGCCAGGGCGACGTTGACGCCCTGGTCGATCCCGACCTGCGGGCCCTGATGCGCGCAGGCGGGCGCGACCAGGGTTTCGGTGCGAAACACCAGGTGCCAGCCGTCGGCTTCCTTGATCAGGCGCCCGCCGGTCACCTTCCCCGCGGGAGAGTTCTTCCCGACGCCGGGCAGCTCTTGGGTCCACCGGAACCGGACCCGGCCCACCATCGGCAGGGTGACCGCGCCCCACCTGGCCGACAGGCGGACGATCCGCATAGTGCGGACCTGCGGCACGTCGACCGCCAAGCGGGGCCGCCTCTTCTTGGACTTGAAGGTGGGCCGCTTGGCGGGGTGATCGGGGTTGAAGAAGTTCTCCCACGCCTGCCGATACGTTTTCAGGACGGCTTGGGCGGCCTGGGCGGGCAGCACCGCCAAGAACGGGAAGTCCACGCGGGCTTGACGGATCGCCTGGTCGGCCTGGGCCAGGGTCGGCCTTTTGCCGGAGAAATGCGTCCAATAGGCATGCAGGCAGTTCCACACGGTGATCGCGGCGGATGCCTGCTCGTCCAGGAGCGCGGACTGAGCGCGGGTCAGCTCCAGGCGGGCTTTATGCCCGCGCTGCCGCTTGACCGTCCCCCGCCTGCTCATGGCCGTGATGCTACCTGATCTAGGATTGGGTTATGGCCGAGTACAGCGATATAAGGACTGGCAGGCACTGTGTTTTCCTGCTTCACGCCCACTTGGTTTTCGTGACCAAGTTCCGGCATCGGGTGTTCACCGGCCCTCACCTGGCCCGTATGGAAGAAATCATGAGGGATGTGTGCGCCGACTTCGAGACCGAGCTGGCCGAGTTCAACGGCGAGAGCGACCATGTCCATCTGCTGGTCCGCTTCCCGCCCAAGGTCGCCCTGTCCAAGCTCGTCAACTCGCTGAAGGGGGTGGCGTCCCGGCGGATGCGACAGGAGTTCCCCGAGTTGGCCGCCCACTATTACCGGGCGAACAAGCTGTGGTCGGGCTCCTACTTCGCCGGGAGCGTCGGCGGCGCACCGTTGTCGGTCGTGCGCCAGTACATCGAACAGCAAAACCACCCGGTCCAGAGCACGCTCGCGCCCTAGCGGGCACTCACGCGCGGACCTTCACCCCCGGGCTGAAGCCCGGAGCACTAACCCGCATTCCGGTAGCGGCGCAGGAGCACGCCGAGGACCTGCGGCGCGAGTTCGCGCAGCAGGTCCCCGAGGTGTTCGGTCGTGCTCACATCTCCATCCCGGCCGAGTCCATCAGCGGCCGCACCTCCACGCCGCCGACCTGACCACTCGGTATCAGGGCGGCCAGTTCCACGGCGCGTTCCCGGCTTTCGCAGTCGACCACGTACTGGCCGACGACATGATCCGGGGTCTGCAGGTACGGGCCCTCGGTCACGGTCACCACGCCGTCCCGAGCCCGTACGACGGCGCTGATGGACGGATCGGCGAACACGTGAGCACTGATCAGTTCCCCTGCCTGCCCGGCCGTGGCCAGGAACTCCTCATGGTCGAGCCCTTCCCAGGGTAGGGCCGCGGCGCTCAGGTAGAGACTCAGCAGGAACTTCACCGCGTGCTCAGTCGTCGGCCGTGCCCGCGTAGACCACCGGCCGCACCTCGATGCCGAGGCCCTCGACGCCGGCGTCCGGGATGAGCGCGGCCAGCTCCAGGGCGCGCTCCCGGCTGTCGCATTCCACCAGGTAGTAGCCGCCGAGGTACTCCTTGGCCTCAAGGTAGGGCCCGTCCGTCACCGCCGGGACGCCGCCCCGGACCCTGACCACGGCGCTCTGCGACGGGTCGGCCAGCGCGGTGGTGCCGATCATCTCCCCGGACTTCTTGATGGTCTCCATGAACGGGCCGTGGCCGCTCATCACCTCGTTGCGCTCCTCCTCGGTCAGCGCGTCCCAGATCTGCGGGTTGTTGTGCATGATCAACATGAACTTCAACGTCGTCTCCCTCAATAGTCGGGCGGCACCCCCGAAGGCGCCGTTCACCATGGAGTCGGAGCAGGTGCCGCATTCTTGCGGTACCGGACCGCAAGAATTTCCCGGTCGCGGTGTCTTCTCTCCCGTATTCCGGGTGTGGGTGATCCGCTATCCCCCCCGAGTCACGGTCGCGCCGGGCAGCGACTCCTCCTGAGCCTCCTGCGAGCCGACAACGGCGTTGAGCCCGCCGTTGACGAGCTGCGCGACCGCGTCGCCGGAGACGAAGGGCTTCGACGTCTCTCCCTCGACCCTGATCAACATCCTGGTGGGGGTGCAGAACAGACTGACCTTGCCCTCGCTGGAACTACCCGCCGCCAGCTCCACCGGCCCGGAAAACCCCTCTTCCCGCCCCGGGTCCCCCTCAGACTTGGTCAAGTCGACGTACGTGCTCCAGTCGGAGCCGGACAGCCCGCACAGGCCGGAGGAATGGATCCACGCGATCAGGTCGTAGGAACCGACCTTGATCTGCGCCAGTGCCCGCTCCGCCTCATCAGGCAGTGGTTTCGGGTAGTCGGCCAGGCCCTTCAGCTTGACCAGTGGCCACTGAGCCGGGTTCTTCAGCAGCGGGTTCACGGTTGGCGCGGAGCACGCCCCGAAGGCCGGTAACACCAGGAAAGCGACCACGGCACGCGCCAGACGCTCGATCACTGCGGTTCCCCGTTCGTGCGACTTAGTCGATCTTGAGTCTACGCATTCGCCCAACGCACAAGCGCCACATCTCGCTCATCAGGTGGCTGGAGACGAACACCGTGCGGCCCTCCTCGGCCAGCGAACGCATCAGGTGGCGCACCCAGCGCACGCCGTCGAGGTCCAGACCGTTGACCGGTTCGTCGAACATCAGCACCTCCGGATCGCCCAGTAACGCGCCCGCGATACCGAGCCGCTGGCTCATTCCCAGCGACAGCCCACCGGCCCGCTTACCCGCCGCATCCGCCATCCCGACCTGCTCCAGGACCTCCGTCACCCGGCTCCGCGTGATGCCGTTGCTGCGCGCCAGCGCCCGCAGGTGCGCGTACCCGCTACGCCCGGGATGCAGCGCCCGTGCGTCCAGCATCGCGCCCACCGTCCGCAGCGGATTCCTGATCTCGTGGTACGGCACACCGCCGATCAGCGCCGTGCCCGCAGTGGGGCGATCGAGCCCGAGGACCAGGCGCATCGTCGTCGACTTGCCTGCCCCGTTCGGCCCGAGGAAGCCCGTGACCGTGCCGGGCCTCACGTCCAACGACAGGTCGTCGACGACCATCCGCTCACCGTAGCGTTTGCACAAACCTTGGAGACTGATCACGTCGGCCAACGCTAGGCAACCGACGGCCACGGCCACCATGGAGGCGAACCTCCGACTTCAATGGCGGGAAACCGTAAAGACCTGTGTCTCGATACGCGCGCCCCCTCAGTCGTCCTCCTCGGAGACGAAGCCCAGGATCCGCTCCACCACGAGATCCGGCCGATCCATCGGCAGTGCGTGTCCCGTCCGGGGCACGATTTCGACCCGGGCGGCCGGTACGAGGCGTGTCACCCGCTCCGCTGTCATGCGGGACCTGTGCAGGGCGCTGCGTGCGGCGAGCAGGCACAGGGAACGGGTCCGCAGAGTGCGCAGCTCGTCGTCGCTGAAGACCAGGGCGTTCGGCAGCCGGCGGCGGTATCGGGCGGCCGCCGGAATCAAGCTCATGATCTCCGTCTCCAGGATCGTGCCGTTGGCGACCAGGCGTGCCAGGCGCGGGCGGAGCGCACGGGGAGCCAGGCCCGCGAGCGCGCCCGCGAGCGCCCACCCGTAGAACCGCGGCCCGGGTAGCGCGAAACCTGCGGGATCGAGCAGGACGAGGGTGGCGATTCGGCCAGGGGTGTGAATCTCGTGGTTCATCGCCAGCCAGCCGCCGTAGGAGCAGCCGACGACGTGCGCAGCGTCCACGTTCAGGCCCGCCAGCACCTCGTCGAGCCACTTCGCGCCGTCCCGCCCGTCCTGTACGGGGGCCTCCTGGACGCTGGCGCCGGCCTCGCCGATCGTGTCCACGGCGACGATTGGATGGTGCTCGCCCAAGGGGCGTATGTACCGGTGCCACATCAGGGAGTTCCCACCGGCTCCCGACAGCAGCACGATGGGGCGCCCTCGGTCGCGCCCGGCCCGGTAGACACGGGTGGGGCCGAACGTGGTCGGCACATCTTCGGCCTTCACCGGCTCTGGCCACAGTTGTTGGAAGAGGCGCTCGTAGAGGTCCAGAAACCGAGTTCTGGCGTTGTCGTCGGTGAAACTCCCCAGGTTCATGATACATTCGTATCATAAAGGGAGGTGAGGCGCGCAATGCCCCTACGGGTCGACCACGAAGAGCGCCGGAGGCAGATCGCCGAGGCGGTGTTGCGCATCGCCGAGACCCAAGGACTCCAGCAGGCGTCCATGCGAGCCGTCGCCGCCGAGGCCGGTGTCTCGCTCCGCCTGGTGCAGTACTACTTCCAGACCAAGGACGCGCTCCTGCTGGATGCTCTGGCGCGCCTGAGCGGACGACTCGACGCCCGGGTACGGCAATCGATCGCGAGCGCCGAGGCCCCGCCCACGCCCCACACCATCGTGACGGCGGTCCTGACGAACATCCTGCCCATGGATACGGAAAGCCGTCGCATCGCCCGCACGTACGCCGCCTTCTACTCCCTCGCCCTCAGCGAACCGCAGTTCGCCGAGGGCTACCGCACCCCGGACACCCTCGAATCCTTCCTGGCACGGCAGATCCGGACCGCACTGGAGGCCGGTGACGTGCCGGCCGACGTGAATCCCGAGGTGAAGGCCGCCGGATTACTGGCCATGACCAACGGACTCGTCTCCAGCGTGCTGGGAGGGCAGCGCACGGCCGAAGCGGCGCTGACCATCCTCACCAGCCATCTCGACGAGCTCTGGGCGACGACTCATCAAGCCTGACCACGATGCGCTTCGGCCACCGCCGCCCAGACTCCGGGGCGCGAGCAGGTCTACTTACCCGGAGGACATGAGCTGAGCGCTCTTCTCTCGCCAAAGGCCGCGGCGCGGTGACTATGCCCCGTAGACCGGCTCGGGGCCGGGGGCCTCGGTGAGGAGTTCGGCGACGGCGTCGCCGATGTCGGCCGGGTTCCAGCGGGCGCCCCGGTCGACGCGAGGGCCGTGGCGCCAGCCGTCGGCGAGGGAGATGACGCCGCCCTCCACCTCGAAGACCCGGCCGGTGACGTGCCCGGAGGCGGCCGAGCCGAGCCAGGTCACCAGGGGTGCGATGTTGGCCGGGTCCATGACGTCGAAGCCGTCCTCGGGTCTGGCCATCATGGTGGCGAAGACCTCCTCGGTCATCCGGGTGCGGGCGGCCGGGGCGATCGCGTTCACCGTGACGCCGTAGCGGCCGAGTTCGGCGGCGGCGACCTGGGTGAGCGCGACGATGCCGGCCTTGGCCGCGGAGTAGTTGCCCTGGGCGACGCTGCCGAGCAGTCCGGCCCCCGAGGAGGTGTTGATCACTCGGGCGTCCACCGGATCACCCGCCTTCGAGCGTTCCCGCCAGTGCGCGCCCGCGTGCCGGAGCGGCAGGAAGTGGCCCTTGAGGTGGACCCGGATCACGTCGTCCCACTCCTGCTCGGTCATCGAGATCAGCATCCGGTCACGGACGAATCCGGCGTTGTTCACCAGTACGTCCAGCCGCCCGAAGGCGCTCAGCGCCGTCTTGACCAGCCGGTCGGCGCCGCCCCAGTCGGTGACGTCGTCGTTGTTGGCGATGGCCCGGCCGCCCAGGGCGTGGATCTCCTCGACCACCCGCAGGGCCGGGTCGCCCGACCGCCCGTCCCCCTCGCGGCCGGTGCCGAGGTCGTTGACCACGACCCTGGCCCCCTGCCGGGCGAACTCCAGGGCGTGCTCCCTGCCGATGCCGCGCCCGGCACCGGTCACGATCACCACGCGCCCGTCACAGATCCCACCCATGCCAGGGCTCCTTTCATCGTGATCATGCAGAGTTTCCCGGCTGTTCACCCGTCGTGTCCAGATGCGATCTCCCGCCAGGCGGGGATCTCGCCACCGCCGTGCACCGCGATCTCCGCGCCGGTCACGTAGCCGGGGACCGCCAGCCACAGGCACACCTCGGCCACGTCGGCGGGAAGGGCCATCCGGCCCGCGGGAACGGCGGCGCCCATCCGCGCGACCCCGTCGGGGCCGCCGTAGTGGTCTGCCGAGTCCTCCGTCTCGGCGAGGCCGACGACCACCGTGTTGACCCGCACCCGCGGCGCCCACTCGGCGGCGAGGCAGGCGGCCAGGTGGTGCAGGCCCGCCTTGGCCGCGCCGTACGCGGAGGTGCCCGGGGAGGGGCGGGTACCGCTGGAGCTGCCGATCATGATGACCGAGCCGCCGGAGGCGGCGAGCAGGGGGTGGGCGCGCTGCGCGACCAGCAGCGGGGCGATCAGGTTGAGTTCCACGATCCGGGCGTGCAGCCGCGGGGAGGTTCCGGCCAGGAGCGCGTACGGTGAGCCTCCGGCGTTGTTGACCACCGTGTCGAGCCTCCCGTACCGTTCCTCGACCTCGGTGACCAGCCGGTCCACGTCCGCCGTGTCGCGTACGTCGGCCGCGACAAACGCGAGGCCCTCGGGCAGGGTCTCCGGCTTCCTGCGAGCGCACACGACCACCTCGGCTCCGGCGGCCAGGAACGCGTCGGCGATACCCGCGCCGAGCCCCCTGGTGCCACCGGTCACCAGCACGACCGATCCGGTGTGGTCGTAGCGAACCCGGCCGGGTACTCCGCCACTTCCACGAGCCTCGGCGTCCACCTCGCCACGAGAGCCCGTCGCACCGTCCACACCGGCCGCGCGATCCGCATCGCCCTCAGCGTTCACAGCGCTCGCCTCCTCGCCCTCGTCCTCGAAGCGGTCACCCGGGGGAGCCTCCGGAAGACCGACCGCCGTCACATGCCCTCCCAGGTGGGCCGGCCGAGCCTCGAACCGGCCACCGGGATGCCTCCCGGAAGGTCGCCCGGCGGCAGCCGCCGGGCGCACTCCTGTGTCCGGCTGCCGCGTGCTACCGTACCAAGCAAGCGTTAGGTGCGAACAGTGAGGCGCGATGAGAATCATCCTTCACGGCGGTGGAGCGGTCGCCGAGGTCGTAATGGACGTGCCACCGGTCAACGCGTTACCCGTCTCCGGCTGGTTCGAGCTGGCCGAGGCCGTCCAGGAGGCCGGGCACGCGCCCGAGACCCGCGTCGTGGTACTGCGCGCGGAGGGCCGGGGGTTCAACGCCGGGGTGGACGTCAAGGAGATGCAGGCCACCAGCGGGCACGCCGCGCTGGTCGGCGCCAACCGCGGATGCTTCGCGGCGTTCGCGGCGGTCTACGAGTGCGAGGTCCCGGTGATCGCCGCCGTGCACGGTTTCTGCCTCGGTGGCGGGGTCGGGCTGGCGGGCAACGCCGACATCGTGGTGGCCTCCGACGACGCCTACTTCGGCCTGCCCGAGGTGGACCGGGGCGCGCTCGGCGCGGCCACCCACCTGGCCAGGCTGGTCCCCCAGCATCTGATGCGGGCCATGGTCTACACGTGCCGCACCGTCACCGCCGCCGAACTGCACGCCTTCGGCTCGGTGCTGGAGGTCGTGCCCCGCGACCGGCTGCGCGAGACCGCCTTCGAGGTCGCCGCCCAGATCGCCGGAAAGGACCCCTACGTCATCCGGCGGGCCAAGGAGTCGCTGAACGGCATCGACCCGGTCGATGTCAGGCGCAGCTACCGGTTCGAGCAGGGCTTCACCTTCGAACTCAACCTGATGGGCTCCGGTGACAGGCACCGCGACGCGTTCATCGCGAGAGGCAATGGCTCTGCGAGTCGGGAGCCGTCCGGCACGTCGCCGGTTGGAGAGGCGGACAGCCGGTGAGCGAGGAACGAAGCCGCCCGCGCAGCGAGGGAGGAGCGGTGAGCGAGCAGTGAGCAAGATCATGTCCATTGACGGCGTCGTCGGGGAACTGCGCAGTGGGATGACCGTCGGGATCGGCGGCTGGGGATCGCGTCGCAAGCCGATGGCGCTGGTCCGGGCGATCTGCCGGTCCTCTCTGGAAGACCTGACGGTCGTCTCGTACGGCGGCCCCGACGTCGGCCTGCTGTGCGCGTACGGCAAGGTCGCCCGGGTGGTCGCCCCGTTCGTGTCGCTCGACTCGATCCCCCTCGAACCGCACTTCCGGACCGCCAGGCAGGCCGGGACCGTGAAGTTCACCGAGTACGACGAGAGCATGTTCATGTTCGGCCTGCTCGCGGCGGCGCACCGGCTGCCGTTCCTGCCGACCCGCGCCGGGCTCGGCTCGGACGTGATGCGGGTCAACCCCGAGCTGCGGACCGTACGGTCGCCCTACGCCGGAGGCGAGGAGCTCGTCGCCGTCCCCGCGCTGACCCTGGACGTCGCGCTCGTCCATCTCAACCGGGCCGACCAGCGCGGCAACGCCCAGTATCTCGGCCCCGACCCCTACTTCGACGACCTCTACGCCAAGGCGGCCGAGCGCTGCTACGTCTCCTGCGAGCGCGTGGTGGACACCGCCGACCTGCTCAAGGAGGGGCCGGTCCAGTCTCTGCTGATCAGCCGATCCATGGTGACCGGCGTGGTGGAGACCCCCGGCGGTGCCCACTTCACCACCTGCGAGCCCGACTACGGTCGCGACGAGGCGTTCCAGAAGGCGTACGCGAGCGCCGCCACCGGCCCCGAGACGTGGCGGGCCTTCACCGGCCGCTACCTGTCCGGGGACGAGGCCGCCTACCAGGAGGCCGTACGCCAGTTTCGGGAGGAATCATGAGCGTGACCGTCGCCACGCGGGCCGAGGTGTGCGTCGTCGCCTGCGCCGAGGCGTTCAGGGGGGACGGGGAGATCCTGGCCGCGGGCATCGGCGGCGCGATCACCGTGCTGGCCGCCCGGCTGGCCCGGCTCACCTTCGAGCCCGACCTCATCACGCACGACGGGCTGTGCCTGCTGACCGGCGACGTGCCGCCGCTGGGACAGAGTCCACAGGTCGTCGAGGGCTGGCTGCCGTTCCGGGACCACCTGTGGCTGGTGCTCAACGGCAGGCGGCACGTCATGCTGGGAGCCAGCCAGATCGACCGGTACGGCAACAGCAACATCTCCTGCATCGGCGACTGGTCCCGGCCGAAGTCCCAGCTCCTGGGCGTGCGCGGGGTGCCGGGCAACACCGTGTGCTGCCCGACCAGCTACTGGGTCCCCCGGCACTCGACCCGGGTGTTCGTACCGCGGGTGGACATGGTCAGCGGCGTCGGCCACGACCGCGCGGCCGAGGCGGGGCCGAGCGCCCACCGCCACCACGACCTGCGCCGGGTGGTCACCGACCTGGCGGTGCTGGACTTCCAGAGCCCCGACCACTCGATGCGCCTGGCCTCGGTCCACCCGGGCGTCACCGTGGACGAGGTCGTGGCGGCGACCGGCTTCCCGCTGGCCGTCACCGGCGACGTCCCCGAGACCCGGCAGCCGACCGGCGAGGAACTCCGCGTCCTGCGCGAGGTCCTCGACCCCGGCTCACTCCGCGACCGCGAGATCCCCGCCTGACCTCCTCCCCACCACCGGAACCAGGGATTCCATCCCGCACGGACCCTGCCGGTCGATTCGTTCTCGATCTTCGCGACCTGGGTGTCCCGCATCGGATGACGAGACCGGCAGAGTCCTCGCCGGCCGGGCTTCCCGCCTCACCGCCAGCCGCCCGTCAGGAGAACTCCCATGACCTCGTACTCCGGCCCCGTCCCGGACCCGCCGGGACCCGCGACCGGCACGTCCGCATCGCGAAAGGAGCCGCCGGGGCTGGTGACCCGGCTCACCGAGATGGTCGGCTGCCGCCACCCCGTCGTGCAGACCGGCATGGGCTACGTGGCCGGGGCTCGGCTGGCCGCCGCCACCTCCGCCGCCGGAGGTCTGGGCGTCATCGCGGCGGCCACCATGCCCGTCGAGCAGATGACCGCCGCGATCCGGTCGGTCAAGGAGCGCACCGACGCGCCCTTCGGGGTGAACATCCGCTCCGACGCCGACGACGCCGGCGAGCGGATCGACGTCATGATCCGCGAAGGCGTACGGGTCGCGTCGTTCGCGCTGGCCCCCAAGCGCGAGCTGATCGCCCGGCTCAAGGACGCCGGGGTGCTGACGATCCCCTCGGTCGGCGCGCGCCGGCACGCCGAGAAGGTCGCCGCCTGGGGCGTGGACGCGGTGATCGTGCAGGGCGGTGAGGGCGGCGGGCACACCGGGGCCGTCCCCACCACCGTGCTGCTCCCCCAGGTCGTGGACGCGGTGGACATCCCGGTGATCGCGGCGGGCGGGTTCTGCGACGGGCGCGGGCTGGTCGCCGCCCTGTCGTACGGCGCCTGCGGGGTCGCGATGGGCACCCGCTTCCTGCTGACCTCGGACTCCACGGTCGGCGACGAGGTGAAGAAGGTCTACCTCGGCACCGCCGAGACGGTGGTCACCACGCGGGTGGACGGCGTTCCGCACCGCGTGCTGCGCACCCCGTTCGTCGACTCGCTCGAACGCTCGCGCCTGCGGCTGCTCCGCGCGGTCGCCAACGGGGCCAGGTTCAAGCGGCTGTCCGGCATGTCGTGGGCGGCGATGATCCGCGAAGGCCGCCGGATGCGGCACGGCCGGGACCTGACCTGGGCCCAGGTGCTCCAGGCGGCCAACACCCCGGTGCTGCTCAAGGCCGCCATGGTGGACGGGCGCGCGGACCTCGGCGTCATGGCCTCCGGGCAGGTCGTCGGGCTGATCGACGACCTGCCGTCCTGCGCGGAGCTGATCGACCGGATCATGTGGGAGGCGCACGCCGTGCTGGACCACCTGGACCACCTGAACCGTCTGGACCGTCTGGACCGGACGCCTTGATCCTGACGGTCTCGGCCCGGTGGGCCGTCCGCAACGAACCGGTCGAAGTGACTCCGCCGCTCCCTCCATCACCGCTTCGAACACCGGAACCGTGACAGGGCAGCGATTCACCTGCCGGGCAGGCCCCGCCGAACACCCTGGAGCCGACATGGCGGAGTGGGCGTGGCAGGCCGAGCAGGATCGGCGGGCCGGGTTCGGCGTGCCTCCGGTGGAGTGAGTCTCCGTCAGTTCACGGTCAGCCCTCGGGAGGCGAGGATCAGGGCGGCCTGGGACGGGCTGATGATCGCTCCGCGCAGCGATCGGAGCCGGGTGTCGTCGACCTCGCCGAGGTCCAGGCCGCGCAGGTCGGCCATGGTGAAGACCGTGTCGACGGTGCGGGCGCCGATCATGCGGCAGTCCTCGAACACGGCATTGGTGAAGTCGCAGTTCGACAGGTTGGCCTCGTCGAGACGGGTGCCCCGCAGGTGGGCGCCTCGGAACGAGCAGCCGATCAGGTCGGCCAGCATCAGGTTGGCACCGTCGAACCGGTAGCCGATGCCCCGGCAACCTGTCAGCACCGCGCCGATCATGCGGCAGCCGGTGAAGACGACGTCGGTGAGCAGTGCCCGCCCGAAGTTCGCACCCGACAGGTCGACGTCGGTGAAGGCCGCGTCGACGAGTTCGGCGTTCGCGAACCTGAGCCCCGCTCCCCCGCCGCCGGAGAAACGCGCCCCGTCCAGATCCGTACGGCGGAAGTCGGCCCGCTCCAGCACGCATCCCTCGAACGAGGCCCCCACGAGTGACGCCCCGCTGAAGTCGGCGCCGGTGAGGTCGCACTCCTTGAAGACGTAGGGTCCCTCGCCGGTCAGATGATCGCCGAGCGAGAGCCTCGCCAGATCGACCCCGTTGATCTCCCGCTGGTCCGCCAGCAACCGTGCCACATCCATCCGGCGATTCAAGCAGCCCGCCCCGACAGAATCACCGCGCCGTACGCCCCCGCGGGAAGGAGCCGGGTGTCGGGCGACACTCGCGCCGTCCGCCGGTCAGGTCCCGTTCTCGTCTCCGGCGAGGAGTTCGGCGGCCGCCTGGCCGCAGACGCGGGCGGATCCGTGGGTGGCGATGTGCACGGCGCCGAGGTCGGATCGGCCGGGCAGGCCCATCTCGACCACGACGGCGTCGGAGCGGGCGGCCAGCAGGTGCCGGAGTGCGTCGGTCTGCCAGGGGTGGCGGTGCGCGTCGCGGACGACGATGACCAGGGGGCGCCCGGCCGCGGTGGCGAGTACGGTCTCGATGGCGCTCCCGGTGGCGGTGGAGGCGTCCAGCCGGGTGACCGTGGTGCCGGGGAGGAGCTTGCCGAGCGGCTCGCCGACGCCCCAGGGGGTGTCCTTCTCGATGGCGAGGTTCATCTCGGGGGCGAGTTCGGCGACGTGTGGTGGGGCGGACAGGGGGAAGGCCGCGGTCGCGGAGCGGCGGGTGACCCGCAGCGCGCGCCGGGCCGCGGCCAGGCCGATCGACGCGTCGCCGGAACCGCCGGAGGCGGCGCGCGCGGGCGTGCCCCGCTGGGTGGTCGCGGTCCAGCGGGCGAGCTCGCGGACGCGGCGGGCGGCGTCGGCCAGCCGTTCCTCGGAGAGCCTGCCCTCGATCACGGCGTCCGCGATCGCGTCACGGACCGCGATCGCGGTCTCCTCTCCGGCGTGCTCGCCGCCCACGCAGATCGCGTCGGCGCCCGCGGCGACGGCGAGGGCCGAGGCGCCGCCGATGCCGTACGGGCCGGAGACCGCGGTCATCTCGATGCCGTCGGTGACGATGACGCCTTCGAAGCCCAGCTCGACCCTGAGCAGGTCGTGCAGGACCCGGCGGCTGAGCGTGGCGGCCATCACCGGGTCCAGGGCGGAGACGAGCAGGTGGCCGGTCATGACCGTGCGCACCCCCTGCTCGACGGCCGCGCGGAAGGGCCGCAGCGCCACGTCGCGCAGCTCCCCCGCGGTGGCGGCGACGAGCGGCACGCCGTGGTGGGAGTCGACCGAGGTGTCGCCGTGGCCGGGGAAGTGCTTGGCGCAGGCCGCCACGCCCGCCGACTGCATGCCCCGGATCCAGGCCACGGTGTGCCTGGCGACGAGATCGGGGTCCGCGCCGAAGGAGCGCAGGCCGATGACCGGGTTGTCGGGGTTGGAGTTCACATCCGCCGAGGGGGCGAAGTTGAGGTTGACGCCCGCCAGGGCCAGGTCACGGCCGAGGTCGGCGGCGATCTCCTCGGTGAGGCCGGTGTCGTCGACCACGCCGAGGGCGAAGTTGCCCGGCCGGGTGCTCCCGCCGGCCGCCTCCAGGCGGGTGACCTCGCCCGACTCCTCGTCGATGCCGACGAGGACCTGGGGGTTCTCCTCGCGGAGCGCGGCGGTGAGGTCGGCGACCTGGGAGGGGGTGGCGATGTTCCTGGAGAAGAGCACCACCCCGGCCAGTCCTTCACCGAGTCTGCGCCGCACCCAGTCGGGCGGGGCCTTGCCCTCGAAACCGGGAAGGACGACGGTCTCCGCCAGACGGAGCAGCTCTGGGCCGCGCTTCATTCACCACTCCTCGCCTGACGACCGGTCGGCGTCCCATGCCGAAGGCGCGCAGACCCCACGTTGTCCAGAACCTCCGGGGAAAGCGCTCCCACGGTGGCTTGGCGCAAATCTAATAGGAAAGTTTCCTAATTGCTAGTGGGCTGACCATTGGCCTTCGAGTAAAGGTTTACCGGGCCTCGACGAGGACGAGTCAAAGATCGGCCGACACGAAGCCTGGGCGCGACGTGACGGGTGCCCGATGCCGCGCGATACCTCCGGTGTCGCCGGGCACCCGTGGACGAGGCACTTTCCCTGGCCCGACGATCCCGCGTGGTTCACGCCGCGGACACCGGCGGCCTTTCCCGGCTGATCGCGTCGAGCAGCAGCGTGGCGGCCGCCGCCGCCCCGTCGGTACGGATCGTGCCGGCCACGGCACTCGCCCGTACGCGGGTCTCGGGGGCCAGGACCGTCCTGAGCGCGGCCGACAGGGACTCGATGGTGCGCCGGCGTCCAGGAACGCCACCGACTCGGCCGGGAACGGGCGTTCGTCCGGCCGACGTCAGGAGCTCGTCAGGATGACGAGTTGCCGGGTCGCTCGGGTCATCGCGACATAGCGGTCGACCGCTCCTTCGATGCCGTCGCCGAACGCCTCCGGGTCGATGAGGACGACCAGGTCGAACTCGAGCCCCTTCGACAGCTCCGGGGTCAGCGACCGGACGCGAGGCGTCGCCCGGAACGTGGGATCGCCGATGACGCAGGCGATCCCGTCGGCATGCGCGGCGAGCCAGGTGTCGAGGATCGAGCCCAGATCCGAAGCGGATCCGTGGACGACGGGGACGTCGCCGCTGCGGATGGAGGTCGGCACGTTGGCGTCCGGGAGCACGGCCCGGATGACCGGTTCGGCCTCCGCCATGATCTCTTCCGGTGTCCGGTAGTTGACGGTCAGGGAGGCCAGGTTGATCCGGTCGAGCCCGATCCGCTCAAGCCGTTCCTGCCACGACTCCGTGAACCCGTGCCTGGCCTGGGCACGGTCCCCGACGATGGTGAAGCTCCGGGACGGGCAGCGGAGCAGCAACATCTGCCACTCCGCGTCGGTCAGTTCCTGAGCCTCGTCCACGACGATGTGCGCGAACGGGCCGGCGAGCAGGTCCGGGTCGAGGGTGGGCAGCTCGGACTCGTCAACCAGATTTCGCTGGAGGTCCTCTCGGCGCAGCTGCGTCACGAGGCCTTCGCCGTCGTCATCGGCCTCGATCAGGGCGTCGACGACCTGGGCCATGCGCTCGCGTTGGGCGGCGAGAGCGGCTTCCTGCCGGCGCTTGCGTCGTGATGCCTCCGGGTCGCCGAGCCGCTGCCGTGCCGCGTCCAGGAGCGGCAGGTCGGACACCGTCCAGGCCTGGGCGTCCGCGCGCTGCAGCGCCTGAACGTCGTCGCGGCTGAGCCAGGGAGCGCACTTCCGCAGGTAGGCGGGTACCGACCACAGGTCTCCGACGAGGTCGGCCGCTTCGATCAGCGGCCACGCGCGGTTGAAGGTCGTGAGCAGCTCCCTGTCCTGCAGCAGCGACTTGCGGAGCAGGTGAGCCGGGGCGTCGTCGCCGTGCTTGTCCATCAGGATCGTGAGCAGTTCCTCCCAGATCTGGTCGCGGGCCTCGTTGTGCGGAGTGCCGGGGTCCGGTGCTTCGAACGCCTCGGCCCAATCGTCGGCACTCAGCCAGACGTCGGACCAGAGGGTGGTGACCGTCATCCCCTTGGTGGGCGGGTTCTCGTAGAACCTGACGGCAGGCTCGATCGCCTTCACCAGGTCCGCGGACGACTTCAGGCGGGCCACGTCCGGGTCGGCCTCGATCGCCGCTGCGGCTCCCTCGGCGACGAGGTCCCGCAGGGTGCAGGTCTGCACGCCCTCCTCGCCGAGGCTGGGGAGGACGTCGGCGACGTAGGCCAGGTACGGCTGGTGCGGACCGACGAACAGCACGCCGCCCCGGTGGTGACCTAGGCGAGGGTCGGAGTAGAGGAGGTAGGCGGAGCGGTGCAGAGCGACGACGGTCTTCCCCGTACCCGGACCGCCGTCGACGACGAGAGCGCCGCGCGATCCCGCACGGATGATGGCGTCCTGGTCGGCCTGGATGGTGCCGAGCACGTCTCGCATCCGGGCCGACCGGTTGTCGCCCAGGCTGGCGATGAAGGCGGACTGGTCGTCGAGCGCGGCGTGCCCGACAAGCCCGTCCGGGGTGAACACCTCGTCCCAGTAGTCGCTGATCCGGCCGCGGGTCCAGCGATACCTGCGACGGCTTGCCAGCCCCATCGGGTTGGCGTGGGTGGCTCCGAAGAACGGCTCGGCCGCGGGGGAGCGCCAGTCGAGCAGCAGCCGACGACCCGCGCTGTCCGTGAGGCCGAGTCGTCCGACGTACACGGGCTCGGGGTTGTCCGCGCTGACCATGTGTCCGAGGCACAGGTCCAAGCCGAAGCGACGCAGCGCGCGCAGGCGAGCGGTCAGCCGGTGGATCTCCAGGTCCCGGTCCATCGCCTGCCGGCCTTTGCCGCCGGGCGCCCTGCGTTCGGCATCGAGGCGGTCGGACAGGTCGGCGATCGACTGCTCAAGGCTCTCCGCGATGGCTGCGAAGTGCTGCTCGTCGCCGTCGATCAGCGTCGGGTCGGCCTTGGGGGCGAGGTGGTCGGGAAGGTCGAACGCACTGGTGGTCAGGGGGTTCATGGCATCAGCTCCGATCTGGGGTCGCTTGCGGCCATTGCGCGCGGCAAGGTGTCTGGACGAGCGTGACGAACCTGGTGGCCATGACGAGCAACGCTCCGCCTGACGTGGCCCCCGGCCGTTGCCGGTTCAGGTCGCCAGGGTTCGCAGGTTCTCGTGTTCCGGGTCCTGGATCGCCGATCCCGTGTGGTTCACGCGGACACCGGCGGCGGGTGGTACGGCGACGGCAGGGTGAGCTGCTGGAAGGTCACGGACACGGAGCGGATGCCCAGCTTCTCGGCCACCGACCGCGCGCCGGCCGCGGCCGGCATTATGCCGGTCGCCACCAACGCGTCACATCCCTCGGCCGCCGCGGTGACCACGTCGAACTGGCCGGCGATCAACTCGGCCGCGCGCCGGGGCAGGTCCGCCGCCGACGGCGGCGACGCCGTAGTCGTCAGCGCGCGCGCCGACCGGCCGACCGGCACCAGCGGCACGTCGACACCGGCCAACCGCTGCGCGAAGTCCTCGTCCGGCGGCGCGCACACCCGCACCTCCGCGCCGAGTTCCCGCAACCGCACCGCGAGTCCCACCAGCGGTTCGACGTCCCCGCGTGACCCATACGTCGACAACAACACCCGCATTTCGTATCCCCCGTTTCCGCAGGCTCTGGCCTCGGCCGACGATTCTGCGGCACGACCCGGGTCTTGTGGCAAGCCCCCCGGTGCGCTATACGTTGAGAGTGGAAAGGAGTGGGTACTCCCCTTTCCCTTCATCGTCCGCTGTGGACGGACGACCTCCTCGCGAAGCGGCGGCGCGCCGCGCTACACGACGGCTGGGGACACGTTCGGGAGCAGACCCCGGTGGGGCGGCCTCGCCGGAGGCGGTCAGAGCCGTTCGATGATCGTCACGTTGGCCTGGCCGCCGCCCTCGCACATCGTCTGCAGCCCGTACCGGCCGCCGGTCCGCTCCAGCTCGTGCAGGAGCGAGGTCATCAGCCGGGCGCCGGTCGCGCCGAGCGGGTGGCCGAGGGCGATGGCACCGCCGTTGGGGTTGACCCGGCCGGGGTCGGCGCCGGTCTCCTTCAGCCAGGCCAGCACGACGGGGGCGAACGCCTCGTTGATCTCGACGGCGTCGATGTCGCCGATCGTCATACCCGCCCTGCGCAGGGCGTACGCGGTGGCGGGGATCGGCGCGGAGAGCATCATGACGGGGTCGTCGCCGCGGGCGGAGATGTGGTGGATCCGGGCGCGCGGGGTCAGTCCGTGGGCCTTGACCGCCCGCTCGGAGGCGACGAGAAGCGCGGCCGCGCCGTCGGAGATCTGTGAGGAGAGTGCGGCGGTGAGCCTTCCCCCCTCGACCAGGGTCCTGAGCCCGGCCATCCGCTCCAGGCTGGTGTCACGGCGCGGGCCCTCGTCGGTGCAGACGCCCTCGTAGGGGACGATCTCGGCGGCGAAGCGACCCTCGTCGATCGCGCTGATCGCCCGCCGGTGGGACTCGTACGCGAACTCCTCCATCTCAAGTCGCGATATATCCCATTTTTCGGCGATCATTTCGGCGCCCCGGAACTGGGACACCTCCTGTCCGCCGTACCGGGCCTGCCAGCCCTTGGAGCCCGCGAACGGGCTGTCGAAGCCGAGCGCCTGCCCGGCGGTCATGGCATAGCCGATCGGGACCCGGCTCATGTTCTGCACGCCACCGGCGACGATCAGGTCGGCGGTGCCCGACAGTACCGCCTGGGCGGCGAAGTGGAGTGCCTGCTGGGAGGAGCCGCACTGGCGGTCGACGGTGACGCCGGGCACCCCCTCGGGCAGCCCGGCGGCCAACCAGCAGGTACGGGCGATGTCGCCGGCCTGCGGGCCGACGGTGTCGACGCACCCGAACACGACGTCGTCCACGGCCTCGGGATCCACTCCGGTGCGCCCGACAAGCTCGCGGATGGCGTGGGCGCCCAGGTCGGCGGGGTGCGCGTCGGCGAGACCGCCGTTCCTGCGGCCCACCGGGGTACGGACCGCGCCGACGATGTATGCCTCGGTCATTGTCTGAATCCCTTCGGTCTTCACCTGGCAACAAGCGTAGCAAGCGCTTGGTTAAAAACAGAAGCCGCGATGAGCTGGCGCGTTTCGGTGAACAAGCGATTGCGCAAGGGTTCATAATGGGGGTGTGAACACGCGAAAGAACTCCGGCGGCGCGACCACGACCCCGGTCAAGCGCCAGGGTGGGACCAAGCGCGCGGCCGCATCCGGCCCGGCGTCAGAGCGCCGCGATCATCTCGTCAAACTCGCCGCCGAGCTCTTCGCCCGCAAGGGCTTCCAGGCGACCACCGTCCGGGAGATCGCCGAAGAGGCCGGCATCCTCTCCGGGAGTCTCTACCACCACTTCGACTCCAAGGAGACGATCGTCGACGAGGTGCTGACCACCTTCCTCGACGACCTCGTCGGCCGCTACCGCGCCGCCCTGGAACAGGACGGCGACTCCCGCATGATCCTCTCAGAGATGGTGCGCATCGGGTTCAGCACTCTGGAGCCCCACCGCGCGGCGATCACCGTCATGCAGAACGACTGGAACTACCTGCGCTCACTCCCCGGTGACCGCTTCGACTACCTGGTCAAGGCCGAGGACGAGGTCGAGCGGATGTGGGTCGGGCAGATCAAGCTCGGCCAGGCCGCCGGCCTGTTCCGCGCCGACGTCGATCCCAAGCTCACCTACCGCATGATCCGCGACACCATCTGGGTGGCGGTGCGCTGGTTCCGTCCGGGAGGACGCCTCAACACCGCGGGTCTCGCCGAGCACTACATCACCGTCCTGTTCGACGGCCTGGCGACCGGCGAGCGGAGCAGCCAGCAGGCTTGACACCCGTGAGCGGAACCCCGCGCGGAGAGCGACGCGGCCTGTGAGAATCAAGCCGTCCGCGAAGCGAACGGGAAGTGGTGGGCGAGCGTGGAGATACTGCAGAAGGCCGTGCGCATGGCACTCACCGAGGTGGCCGACCCCGCCAAGGCCCCGGTCATGCGGGCCTACATGAAGTCGGAGATGCCCTTCCTCGGGGTGCAGGCCGCACCTCGCCGCGCGGCGTTGAAGCGGGTGTTCACCGAGTACTACGTGGAGACGGCGCCCGCGTGGCGGGAGGCGACGCTGGCCCTGTGGCACGGGGCCGAGTACCGCGAGGAGCGCTACGCGGCGATCGAGCTGACCGGTTTCCGCCTCTACCGGGGCTTCCAGACGCTCGACGCGCTGCCGATGTACGAGGAGATGATCGTCACCGGAGCCTGGTGGGACTACGTCGACGACCTCGCCGTCCACCGCGTCGGCGGCCTGCTCGCGGCCTTCCCCGACACCATGCGCCCCCTCATGCTGCGCTGGGCCCGCGGCACCGACCTGTGGAAGCGCCGGACGGCCATCCTCTCCCAGAACCGTTTCAAGGCCGCCACCGACACCGGCCTGCTGTACGCCTGCATCGAGCCGAGCCTGTCGGACAACGACTTCTTCGCCCGCAAGGCGATCGGCTGGGCCCTGCGCGAGTACGCCAAGACCAACCCCGACGAGGTCGTCCGCTACGTCGACCACACCGGCATCAGCGGCCTGAGCCGCCGCGAGGCCCTGAAGAACCTCCCGGCGCGGCGTTCCGGGTGATCGCGCCCCGAATCCCCCTCCAGGACCTCCACTGTCGCGGATAGCCGACGATGTCTCTCGGTATTCGAGAGCGTCAACGACGCCGACCGGGAATGTCGAGGCGGAGTGCCCCGGCGGGGCGGGGCCGCCGGGGCTTGGAGGGGTCAGCTGATCTTGAAGGAGTCGCCGTAGACCTTCCAGGACAGCGGGGTGTTGAGATCGAGATTGCCCTTGTTGAGGAAGACCCGCTGGGCGGTGTCGACGCGGCTGGTGTCCTCGTGAGCCTCCTCGGCCTTCATGGCGGCCTTGCGGGCGTCGAGGAAGGCGTGCAGGTACTTCGTCTCGTCGCCGCCCTGCGCGGGGGGCTTCGCCTTCTTCAGGGCGTTCTTGCGGATCGCGCTGAAGCTCTGCGGGCCGCCGCCGTCGCCGTGCATGACGATGGCGTCGTAGTAGGCGAACTGGCCGAGGGCGCGCAGGCCGTCCTTCTTTGCCTGGCTGACCGCGGGGTTGAAGTAGACCCGGTCACGCTCGTCGTGCTGGGCCTGCTGGAAGGCCGTGTCCTTGGCGGCGGTCTTCCAGTCCTTGGTGTAGTTCGGGTCGAGTCCCTTGTGGGAGGCGGTGCCGTCGACCTTGCGCAGGGCGGGGAGATACTTGGCGAGCACGTTCCCCGGCTTGCGCCGGGCGTAGAGCTCGACGAGGTCGAGCATGTCGCCGGTTCCGGAGCAGAAGCCGATGATCCCGGCGGTGTAGCCGCGGCCGTCGCCGATGTCCTCGATGTACTTGTACTGCGCCTTCCAGTCCAGCGAGGAGTTCTCGGCGCTGGACACCAGCTGCATGGCGATGTCCTTCTTGCGCGGGTCGTTGAGGTCGGCCGCCGCGGAGTCGGCGACCGGCCCGGCGGGCGCGGCGGCGGGCGAGAGCGTGGCCGCGTGCCCGACGCCGGCGGGGGCGATCAGGACCGGGACCGCGATCGCGGCCGAGGCCAGCAGGAAGCGCGGGGTGCGGCGGCCGAGGCGGGAGTCCGATGAGATGGACACGTGTCTCTCCAAGGGGATGGTGGAGGAACGATCTCTCCGATGACGGGACGCGGGCGGGGAGTATCTCGCTCGTTAGGAAACTTTCCTAACGAACCTAACCGCCAACAGGCCCCGCCAGTCAACCCGTTCACACGAATCGAACCTCAAGGCGGCCTTATGAAAGCCTCAAAAGGCTCAAGCGGCCTACTTGAGCGCGCCCGCGGTGAGGCCCTTCTGGATCTGGCTCTGGAAGAGCGTGTAGACGATCATCATCGGCAGGATGGCCATGCTCAGCGCGGCGAACAGGGCCGACCAGTCGGCGTCGTAGCCGGCCGCCGTGGAGATGTCGGCGATGCCCTGGGTGAGCACCCATTTGTCCCTGTCCGAGGTGAGCAGCACCAGGGGCAGCTGGTACTGGTTCCACTGGCCGAGCACGTTGAAGATGGTCACGCTGATGATGCCCGGCTTGGCCATCGGGAGCATGATCCGGAAGAAGACCCGGGCGTGCGAGGCCCCGTCCACGAAGGCCGCCTCGGCCACCGCGCCCGGCAGCGTCCTGAAGAACGCGGCGAGGAAGAAGACCGTGAAGGGCAGCGAGTAGGCGATGTAGACCAGCACCAGCCCGCCGTGCGTGTTCAGGCCGATGAACCGGCCGATCACCGGAACCGTCCCCATGTTCTGCACGACGAAGAACAGCGGGGTCAGCGCCAGGTAGACCGGGAAGGCCAGGCCGGAGACGAACAGCAGATAGATCGCCCGGTTGCCGCGAAAGCGGTAGCGGGCCAGCACGTACGCGGCCATCGAGCCGAACAGCATCGTGCCGAAGGTGCCGAAGGCCACCACCACGATGCTGTTGATCATGTACTGGCCGATGTGCGCCTGCTCCCAGGCACGAGCCCAGTTGTCGAAGCGGAGGGAGGCCGGCAGCGACCAGGCGTCGCCGAAGATCTCGTCCTCGCTCTTCACCGAGGCGAGGAAGGTCCACACGATCGGCACGACGACCAGGACCGTCCAGACCAGCAGTGCGACGTGCGTCAGGGCCGACAGGGGGCCGAGCCGCCTCCTGCGCTCCTCGCGGGCCCAGGCCCGGCTCCGGGGAATCACGGCGTCCGCCACTAGAACTCGATCCGTTCACGTCGCGACAGGCGCAGGGCCAGTGTCGCGAACCCGATGGTGAAGAAGAACAGCACCACGCCCATCGCGGAGGCGTAGCCGAACTTGAAGTACTGGAAGGCGGTGCGGTAGATCTCCGCCGCCATCACGGTCGTGGAGTGGTCGGGCCCGCCGTGTTCCGCCGTCATCACCCACACGATGGCGAAGACGTCCAGCGCGGCGATGCCGAGGTAGACCCAGCCGACCTGGATCGTGTCCCAGAGCAGCGGCAGCGTGACCCGCAGGAACAGCTGCACCCTTCCCGCGCCGTCGATCGCCGCCGCCTCGAACAGGTCGCGGGGGATGGAGGAGATGCCGGCGGAGAAGAGCACGACGTAGAAGCCGACGGCCTGCCAGACCAGCACGGCGAGAATCGACCAGAACGCGACCCTGGTGTCCGACAGGAAGCCGATCGGCTCGAACCCCAGGGCGATGAGCGGCGCGTTGAGCATCCCGCTGCGGTCGGGCCTGAAGACCTGCTGGAACAGTACGGCGACCACGGCGACGGCCAGCACCTGGGGGAAGAAGAACACCACCCGGTAGAACTTCGACCCCCAGATGCCCCCGGTGCCGCCCCGCCCGCCCGCGTTGAGCAGGAAGGCGAAGAAGAGCGCGATCCCCAGGGTCAGGATCGGCATCAGGACCAGCAGGATGAGGTTGTGACTGACGGCCTTCCAGAACACGTTGTCGGCCAGGAGTCGCTGGAAGTTCTCCAGACCCACCAGCCGCGGGCTCGCGTTCACCCCGCGCCAGTCGGTGAACGCGATGTAGAAGGCCTGCGCGTAGGGCGCGATCACGTAGATCACGTAGAGGGCCACCGGGATCACCAGGAATCCCGCGACGAACCGTGTCCTGCCGTGGTTCATGAGTGACTCGCCGTTCGGTGATCGGCCCGTCGCCGGGCGGGCCGGTGAACCGTGGACCTCAACGCGATCTCCTGCCTAGGGGTGGTGTCGGCACTGGCGTCCCCCGTTACCGAACGGGGGCGGACGTCAACGGTTGAACTTCTTCACCGAGGTGTCCTTCTTGATCGCGTCGGCCTTCCGCTGCGCGCGGTCCGCCCACGCGTCGACGGTCAGCTTGCCGGCCATGAGCTGCCCGGTCGCGGCGGCCACCTCGTCGTGCATCTCGACGTACCACTTGCGGAACAGGAACCAGACGACGTTGTCGCCGGCCGCGTTCAGCGCGGCCGAGGCGCTCTTGAGACCGGGCTTGAGCGTCTTGCCCTCCCCCGCGCCCTTGACGACGGTGAGCGTGGAGACCAGCTCCATGAACTTGCCCGCGCCCTCCTTGGAGAGCATGGCGCGCATGTACTCCAGACCCGCGTTGGGGTTGGCCGACTTCGCCGAGACGACGTACTCCTCGCCGGGCCTGGCGTGCAGGGTGCCGTACGGCAGCGCGTCCGAGGAGCCGAAGTCGGGCAGCGTGAACATCGCGTAGCCGAAGTCGGCCGGGGTGGAGTCCTTCTGCTCGTTCTCCAGCCAGGAGCCGCAGGGCAACATGGCGACCTGGCCCTTGCTGTGCGCCGTCTGGGTCTGCACGTGGTCGAGCCCCGCGGTGCCCTGGAGCAGGTACTTCGACCCGACCTCGGCGAAGGCCGCCGCGGCCTGCCTGACCGGCTCGGCCTTCCAGGCGCCGTCCTCGAGGTTGTCGATGTTCTTCAGCACGTCCCTGCCGCCGATCTTCGCGGCGAGCGTGAGGATGGTCTCGTAGATGTAGAAGGGGTGCTTGCCTGCGTAGGTGAAGGGCGCGATCTTGCCCGCCTTCTTGATGGTCTCGCACAGGGCCAGGAAGTCGGCCCAGGTCTTGGGGACCTGCCAGCCCTCGGCCTCGAAGAGCTTCTGCGAGTACCAGATGCCCCAGACGGTGTTGGCGTAGTTGAGGACGTAGGGCTTGCCGTCGTAGCTGCCCAGCTCGATCGCGTTCGGGTCGATCGTGTCGCGCACCTTGACCGCGGGGTCGTCCCAGCTGGGCGCGTCGTACAGCGGCGTGAGGTCGGCGAGCTGACCGTCCTGGACCAGGGCACCGAAGTCCATCGCGTTGGCACCGGAGTTGTTGATGAACTCCGGCGGGTTCCCACCGGCGAAGCGCGGCTGGAGGGTCTTGGCGATCTCCTTGGTCGCGTTGTGCTTGATCTCCAGCTTGGGGTGCCTGGCCTGGAGCAGCTTCTCGTGGACGTCCTTGGCGTAGGCGTCGCCGAAACCGCCGTCGAAGATCCAGATCTCCAGGGGCCTGTCCTCGGCGAAGCCGAGCGGGTTGGCCGCGCTGGTGGCCCCGGCGGCGGGTGCCGAGGACGCGGCGCCGCCGTTGCCCGCGGGGGTGGCGCACGCGGACAGGGCGGGCAGGGCGAGGCCGGCCAGGGCCGCGCTGCGCAGGAGCTCGCGCCTGGATAGCTGGGTCATGCTTCCTCCTGGGGGTGGCCTGGAAGTGACAGGCAGTGGTCAGGCACCTCGCCGGATCCTTCCGGCGTAGCGATTCTCGAGAACACGGTTGTGCTCGTCTCCGCCGGTCACATTGGCGGAGCGGTAGATCGGCGGAGTGTGGCCCGCCTCGATCAGCGTGCGCACCACCTCGGCCACGACCATCTGGGCCAGCAGCGCCGAGGTGATCGTGGAGACCGCCCCGAACGTGCCGCCGTCCGGGAGCGGGAGTACCGCGTCGCCGTACGGGGCGCGGTTGTCGAGCACCACGTCGGCGAGGTCGAGCAGCTTGCGGCCCGAGGGGTGGCGTGAGGTCATCGCGGTGCTGTGCCGTACGGAGGTCAGGGCGATCAGGCCGTGCCCCTGCTCCTTGACGATCGAGGCCAGCTCGACCACCGAGCCGTTCACCCCGGAGCTGGAGATCAGCACGAACACGTCCTGCGGCCGGACGGGCGCCAGGTCGTAGATCCGCCGGGCGACCGACGGATCGCGCTCCAGCTCGCCGGGGGCTCCGAGGAGGGTGCCGACCGGGGCGTCCCCGTACAGGACGACGTCACGCAGGGCCAGACGGTTGCTGGGCACCAGGCCGCCCGCGCGCCCGGCGATCTCCATGGCGATCGCCTCGGAGTGCCCGGAGCCGAAGGCCTGGATCACGCCGCCGTCGAGCAGGGAGGTCACCGTCAACGCGGCCGCGTCCCGTACCGCGGCCTCCTGGGTCCGGGAGACCTCGTCCACCAGGGCCTTCACCTCATGGACGTACTCGACGGCCCCGATATTGATGTCCACACTCAGTTCCTCTCCACACGGTGGCTCTCGAGGGCCCGGATCGTCAGCTCGAACGCCTCGTTGGTCTGCTCGTAGGTGCGCTGCGCGACCGCGACGTAGACGGTGTCGAGGACGAAGAGCTGGGAGTGGACCGCGGCCAGGCCACCCAGCCGGAAGGTGGTCTCGCGGCTGGCGGTAGTCAGTACCAGCTCCGACAACTCCGCCAGCGGGGAACGGGCGAAGGAGGTGACCGCGACGGTCAGCGCGCCCCGGTCTCCGGCCTCGCCGAGGGATTCCAGCACCTCGCGGGTGCGGCCCTGGTGGGAGATGCCGATGGCGACGTCGCCCTCGCCGAGCAGCGCCGCGTCGGCGAGCGCCTCGTGCGCGTCGGCGTGGCTCCAGCAGGGGACCCGGATGCGGCGCAACCGCCCGCCCATCATCCCGGCCACCGCCCCGCTGGTGGAGACCCCGAAGATGAGGACGCGGCGGGCCGCGACGATGGCCTCGGCGACCTTGGCGACGGTGCCCGCGTCGAGTTGGGCCGCGGTCTCCTGGATGAGCCGCGAGTCGGCGGCGGCCATCACGCCGATCGCCGCGTCGAGCGGGTCGGTGGGGCCGATCTCGTGGCCCACCCCCATGTCCCAGTTGGCCTGCGCCGCGCGGCCGGTCTCGGTGGCCAGCGCGACCCGTAGCCCGGCGTATCCCGCGAAACCGAACACCCTGCAGAAGCGGGTGACCGTGGCGGGCGAGCTGCCGCTCCGCTCGGCCAGCGTGATGATCGTGGATCGCGCCGCCTCCGCGGGGTCGGCCAGGATCGCCTCACCCACCCGGCGCAGCGCCTCCGGCAGCGCGGGCGTCTCGGTCTGGATGCGTCCGAGCGCACCTGCGGCCACAAGCATTCCTTTCATCAAAAATCATATGGGTGAAAATTATTCTCAACTCGGGGCCGCGTCAAGACCATCGGGGGCATGGTGGAGGGTGTGACGCCGGTGGCTCCGGAGTCCGCGGGAAAAGTTCCGACAACCTACGCCGCCCGTCGGGCGTCGTTCATGGCAGAGGTTCCAGAAAAGGAGCCGCCCGACGGAGGCGAACCCACGATGACTCGACGTCCGGCCGACACGCCGCCCCAGGTTTCCAGTGCGCACGTCCACGACGAGCTGGCCGCCCGGCGCGCCCGGCGCGCCCGGGACCAGAGACTGCGCAACGACCCGCACCTCCGGCTGCTCGAACGCGAGCACGGAGTCCGCTTCACGGTCGAGGAGCTCCAGGCCGTGGACCGGCAGGCCCAGGAGGCGGGGGCGCCACGCCACGAGGAGCCGACGCTGGACGAGGAGACGCGCTCCCTGCAGCTGCTCGTCTGGCGCCGCCTGGGCCCGAGGGGGTTCCAGGGGTTCATGCGGGATCTGGAGGAGATGGAGGCCGAGCTCGCCGGCTCTCGGGAGGACGACTGGGACGAGTCCAGCTGAGCCCGTCCGGCCCCGCGCCCGCCGCGCCCCGCCGAGTGGCCGACCCGGCGTGGCCGGCACTCGCCCACCCCCCGCGCGCGTCGCGGCCTCAGCCGGGGCGGACCAGCAGGGCCGCGCTGCCGTAGCTGCCGCCGAATCCGGTCACCAGCGCGGTCTCGCGACCCGCTCTGAGTTCCCTTACGGCCTGGGCCACGTTGTTCAGCCCGTGCACGTACCCCTCCGACAGCAGGCCGCCGTGCGGATTGACCCCGGCGTGGCGGCGGGCGAGGAGGAACTCGCCCAGCTCGGCCCGGCCGGCCAGGCCGAAGTCCTCCAGCTGCCTGGGCACCAGCCAGGAGTAGGCGTCGTAGAGCAGGGCGACGTCCACGTCCCGGGGCCGCATGCCCGACGTCTCCCACAGGGGAGCCGCGACATGGGCGGAGAAGACCGCGGTGACGTCGGGCGAACGGTCCATGGACGAGCAGCCCGGCCCCCCTCCCCTGACCACGGCGTGGATCCGGGGAGCCTCCGGGGCGAGCCGCGCGTCGCGGATCACCAGCGCGCAGGCGCCGTCCGTCTCCTGGCAGCAGTCGACGGTCCGCAGCGGTGCGCAGACGTACGGCCTGGCCAGGTACTCCTCCAGCGAGAGCGGATCGCGCCGCAGGGCGCGCGGGTTGGCCGCGGCGTTGTCGCGTGACTGGGCGACGACCGCGTGCAGATGCTCCTCTCCCAGACCGGTCTCGTGCAGGTAGCGCTGTGCCGCCAGGGCGAACATCGGGATCGGTCCCGCCATCCCGTACGGGACCGTGAAGCGCTCCTGCGGACCGGTGGAGACGGTGTTCATGCGCCTGCCCGAGCGGCCGTTCAGCGCCCGGTAGACCAGCACGCTGCCCGCGACGCCGCAGGCGATGAGCATCGCCGCGTCGCCGAGGATGGACGCCGTCTGGGTACCGCCGCCGGAGATGTCGTTGTGCCAGCCCAGCCTTTCGATGCCCAGTGCCCTCGCGACACCGACCACGGGGGCCGAGTCGTTCATGTGGTAGCTGAGGACCGCGTCGACCTGCCCGGCCTCCAGGCCGGCGTCGGCCAGCGCGGCGCGGGACGCCTCGACGGCGAGTTCCAGCTCGGTCCTGCCCGAGGCCCGCGTCAGGGCCGTCATCCCGAGGCCCGCGACGGCCGCCCTACCTCGCATCCGGCTCCTGACAGATCGGGTCGCCCGCCGGGACGGGGCGCGATCCGTCCCGGCGGACGACGTCCGTGGACCGCCGGGACGTCGTGGACGCGGGCGGATCTCGGCCATCGCCCGTCACGGTAACGCGACCATCTGTCTTAGGCAAGCGCTTGCTCGGTTAAGTGGGCGGCGGATTGGCCGGGGGCTCCGGACCGGCCGCCCTCGACCTCCGCCCACCGTTCCGCGGCACGCCGTTTCCTCCGCGATGGACGTCTACATCGCGCCAATCGTCCGGTAAAAGGGCAGCTCACAGGGGCAGAGAATGGCATGTGCGGTTTTCGGGGCGGCCGCTGCCTGCCCGGATGAGGCTGGGTAACACTCTGTTCACATACGGGCAACAGTTGCGAAATCGCGACTTGCGAATCTTTGGTGGCAGCAGACACCTCCACCCTCAAGGACTCCGCCGATGACCTTCAAGGCCGAATACATCTGGATCGACGGTACCGAGCCGACCGCCAAGCTCCGCTCAAAGACCAAGGTCATGGCGGACGGTGCCGAACTCCCGATCTGGGGCTTCGACGGGTCCAGCACCAACCAGGCCGACGGTTCCTCCTCCGACCGCGTGCTCAAGCCGGTGTTCACCTGCCCGGACCCGATCCGCGGCGGCAGCAACGTGCTGGTGCTGTGCGAGGTGCTCAACCCCGACATGACCCCGCACTCCAGCAACGCCCGTGCGGCCCTCGTCGAGGTCGCGGAGAAGTACGCCGACCAGGAGTCGTGGTTCGGCATCGAGCAGGAGTACACCTTCTTCAAGGAGGGCCGTCCGCTCGGCTTCCCGCTCGGCGGCTTCCCCGCCCCGCAGGGGGGTTACTACTGCGGCGTCGGCGCCGACGAGGTCTTCGGCCGCGAGATCGTCGAGAGGCACCTCGACTACTGCATCGAGGCGGGCCTGGCCATCTCCGGCATCAACGCCGAGGTCATGCCCGGGCAGTGGGAGTTCCAGATCGGCCCGGCCGGTCCCCTGGAGGTCTCCGACCACATGTGGATCGCCCGCTGGCTGCTCTACCGCACCGCCGAGGACTTCAACATCGCCGCCACCCTGGACGCCAAGCCGGTGAAGGGTGACTGGAACGGCGCGGGCGCGCACACCAACTTCTCCACCAAGGCGATGCGCGAGGGCTACGACCCGATCATCACCGCCTGCGAGGCCCTCGCGGCGAACGCCCTGGAGCACGTCAAGTACTACGGCGCCGGCATCGAGGACCGTCTCACCGGCCTCCACGAGACCGCCCCCTGGAACGAGTTCAGCTACGGCGTCTCCGACCGCGGCGCCTCGGTCCGCATCCCGTGGCAGGTCGAGGTGGAGAAGAAGGGCTACATCGAGGACCGGCGTCCGAACGCCAACGTCGACCCCTACCTGGTGACCCGCCTCATCGTGAACACCTGCTGCTCCGCTCTGGAGAAGGCCGAACAGGTCTGATCCCGACCGAAGAACGCGAAGGCCGCGAACGTCCTGCCGGGGGCGTCCGCGGCCTTCCGCTTTCCCGGTGGCGACCGCACAGCGGCCGGTACCGGCCGGACCGAAATAGCGCAGCCCAAATAAAAGTAAAATGTCGGTATACCGCCCGTCGGGCCGTTCCGCGCCCCCGCCCCCGGCGGGAGCGGCTTCTCGCCCCGCCCGGCCGAGATAGGCGGGCGCCAAGCCCGTGACCGTTTCGAACACAGGAACCACAAACGGGCAGGCGATTCATCTGCCGGGTAAACCCGGCAGGCCCCCTCTCGCCAAACGATGGCCTCCAACCCGGGTGCGTGACGAAAATCCCACGAAACAGCTGCTTTAGGACAGCGCTAAAGGGGTAGCTTGCGCCGTACCATAACTGCGATGCAGGACGTAGTGGAGCAATTACAGCGTTTGGGGATGTCGGGCTACGAGGCCAAGGCATACGTCACCCTGGTCGGTGCCGGCCAGCCCCTCAACGGCTACGAGGTCGCCAAGCGCTCAGGCGTGCCACGCAGCATGGTCTACGCGACCCTGGGCAAGCTGGTGGCCAAGAGCGCGGCCTACGAGTTGCGTGGCGCCGACGACGCCGTCGACTACCTGCCGCTGCCACCGCGCTCCCTGCTGGAACGCATGCGCCGGGAGTTCGACGACTCGATCGAGTCGCTGGAGGTCTCGCTGCCCGTGATCGTGGCGTCCCCCAGGGCACACCTGATCCACAGCCTCAAGGACGCGGAGGCACTGCTCGCGCGGGCCGAGGACGTGGTGGCCGAGGCGCACACCGACCTGTTCCTGTCGATCTGGCCCGAGGAGATGGAGCGGCTCTCCCCACTGGTCGGGCGGGCCGTCGAGCGCGGGGTCGAGACCTCGGTGCTGCACTTCGGACCGGCGCGGAAGCCGGTCGGGAACCTCTACGAGCACCGCTTCCCCACCCCGTGCGCGACCACGGAGGCCCAGGAGGGGCAGGGCCTGGACCATCGGCTGCTGGTCGTCGTGGGCGACCGGCGGGAGGCCCTGGTCGGCGGCTTCGCCGGCGGCACCGCGTGGGGCGTCTACACCGAGGACCCGGCCGTCGTCGCGATGGCCGTCCAGTACGTCAGGCAGGACATCGCCCTGCAGATCATCGCCGACCGGATCGGCCACGAGAGCATGGGCGAACTCTGTGCCCGTGACCCCGAGCTCAGGCGCTTCCTCACCGACCACGGTTGCGCGACCGCCCTGCTACGCGCCGCCGGGATACCCGGCCACGGTCCCGATCCGGCCCCCACGACCGCGCCCGATGGACGATTGCTTTAACACGAATGTGGCATCCTTCGGAGAGGTTGTCCCCATCTCGAGGGTCTCTATCTGTGGGGGAAGACAGCGCATGGATAAACCGGTCATCATGACGGTCGACGACGATCCAGGTGTATCACGCTCCGTCGCGCGCGACCTGCGGCGCCGCTATGGCCATTCCTACCGGATCGTCCGGGCCGACACCGCTGTCCAGGGCATCGAGAGCGTCCGCGAACTTCGGCTCCGCGGCGACGACGTCGCGGCGATTCTCGCCGACTACCGAATGCCCCAGATGAACGGCGTGGAGTTCCTGGAACAGGCCATGGACCTGTATCCGTACGCCCGCCGCGTACTGCTGACCGCCTACGCCGACACCGAGGCCGCGATCCAGGCGATCAACGTGGTCGACCTCGACCACTACCTGCTCAAACCGTGGGACCCGCCGGAGGAGAAGTTCTACCCGGTGCTGGACGCCCAGCTCGACGCCTGGCAGCGCACCGACCGGCGCGAGTCCGACGAGCTGCGGGTGGTGGGCGCGCGCTGGTCGGCTCCCTCGTACGAGGTCAGGGACTTCCTGTCGCGCAACCAGGTGCCCTACCGCTGGATGCTGGACGACTCCCCCGAGGGTGCCGAGCTGCTCGCGGCGGCCGGGGAGAAGGGCGGTACGGGTCCGGCCAGGGTGCCGCTGGTCGTCACCGGCGACGGTGCGAAACTCACCGCGCCGAACCTGTCCGAGCTGGCCCATGCCGTCGGGCTGTCCACTGCCCCGGCCACCGACTTCTACGACCTGATCGTGATCGGGGGCGGCCCCGGCGGGCTGGGCGCCGCGGTCTACGGCGCCTCCGAGGGACTGCGCACGGTGATGGTCGAGCAGCACGCCTCGGGCGGGCAGGCGGGCCAGAGCTCCAGGATCGAGAACTACCTGGGCTTTCCCGACGGCGTCTCCGGCGCGCAACTCGCCGACCGGGCCAGGCGCCAGGCCCTGAAATTCGGCGCCGAGCTGCTCACCGCCCGCACGGTCACCAGCCTTGAGGTCAAGGGCCAGGCCCGGGTGGTCGGCTTCGCCGACGGCGGCACGATCGCGGCGCACACCGTCATCCTGGCCACCGGTGTCTCCTACCGGCGGCTGAACGCCCCCGGCCTCGACGAGTTCATCGGCTCCGGCTGCTACTACGGCGCGGCCATGACCGAGGCGCCCGAGTGCAGCAACCGCGAGGTCTACATCGTCGGCGCCGCCAACTCGGCGGGTCAGGGCGCGGTCTACCTGTCCGGGTACGCCAGCAGGGTCTACCTGGTCGTCAGGGGTGACGGGCTGGAGCGGACCATGTCGCACTACCTGATCGAGCAGATCTCGCAGATCCCGAACATCGAGGTGCTCACCGAGACCGAGGTGGTCGGCGCCGAGGGCGAGGGGCACCTGGAGCGGATCACGCTGAAGGGCCCGGACGGCGAGCGCACGGTCGGGGCCGAGTGGCTGTTCGTCTTCATCGGCGCCGAGCCGTTCACCGACTGGCTCGGCGAGACCGTCGAACGCGACGCCAGGGGCTTCGTCCTGACCGGTCCCGACCTGACCGCCGACGAGAACAGGCCGCGCAACTGGCCGCTCCGGCGGGATCCGTACCACCTGGAGACGAACGTTCCCGGGGTGTTCGCCGCCGGCGACGTCCGGGCCGACTCGATCAAGCGGGTCGCCTCCGCGGTCGGCGAGGGCGCGATGGCCGTGGCCCTCGTCCACCGCTACCTGGAGAAGACGTGACCAGGTCCCTCTCCGTGCTCGGCAAGGAGGTCACATGATCGACACGGACGTGCTCCGCGGGCTGTTCCTCTTCGAGCGGCTCGACGAGGACAAGCTCCGCTGGCTCGCCGAACACGGGACCGAGGAGGAGTACGAGGCGGGCGAGCCGATCATCAAGCAGGGTGATCCGGCCGACTGCTTCGCCGTGCTCATCGACGGCGAGGTGGTGATGATCACCGAGACCCCCGCCGGACCGGTCACGATGACCCCGACCTCGCAGCCCGGCGTCTACGGCGGCGCGGTCCTGGCCTACCTGGGCGACCGCGCCCCGGCCACCTACGCCCACTCGCTGCGCGCCACCAAGCCGACCCGCATGTTCATGCTCCCGGCCAGGAAGTACGGCATGATCATGGCCGAGTGGTTCCCGATGGCGGTGCACCTGCTCGACGGGGCCCGCCTGGGCGGGATGGCACAGCGGGAGCTCATCGACCGGCGGCAGCGGCTGACCGCGCTCGGCACGATCACCGCCGGGCTCACCCACGAGCTCAACAACCCGGCCGCGGCGGCGGTACGGGCCGTAGACGACCTGCGGGTGAAGGTACGGAGCTCGCGCAGGCGGCTGGCCGCGCTGGCGGAGGAGGGCATCGAGCCCGAGCGGCTGCGCGAGCTGGTCGACCTGCAGGAGGCGTGCGCCGACAGCGCCTCGAAGGCGCCGCCCCGCTCGCCGCTGGAGACCTCCGACGCCGAGGACGAGCTGTCCGATGCCCTGGAGGAGGCCGGGGTCTCGGACGCCTGGGAGATCGCGCCGGCGCTGGTGGCGGCCGGGTTCGAGGTCGGCAAGCTCGACGCCGTCCGCGAGGCGATCGGCGACCGGCACCTGGACGCGGCGATGCACTGGCTGTCGGAGGCCACCGAGATCTCCCAGATGCTGAACGAGGTGACGGACGCGACCGAGCGGATCTCCTCGCTGATCGCCTCCGCCAAGCAGTACTCCCAGATGGACCGGGCGCCGTACCAGACGGTGGACGTGCGGGAGCTGCTCGACAGCACCCTCACCATGTTCCGCGGCAAGATCCCGCCGGGGATCACCATCGCCACCGACTACGATCCCGGGCTGCCGCCCATCCCCGCCTACGCGGGAGAACTCAACCAGGTGTGGACCAACCTGATCCACAACGCGCTGGACGCGATGGCCGGCAGCGGCGTCCTGACCGTCCGCACCCGCCTCGAACACGACACGATCGCGCTGATCGAGATCTGCGACACCGGCCCCGGCGTCCCCGAGGCCCTGCGCGAGCGGATCTTCGAGCCGTTCTTCACCACGAAGTCGGTGGGCGAGGGCACCGGGCTCGGCCTGGACATCTCCTTCCGCATCGTCGCCGGCCGCCACGGTGGCGACCTGCGCGTGGAGTCGAAGCCCGGCGACACCCGCTTCCAGGTACGCCTCCCCGTCACCGAGGCGTCCAGCCCGGCCTGACCTCGTGCCGTCCGGAGCGGGCGCTTTGGACGGCACGGGCTCAGGAGGCCCCGAGACGTTCAGGAGCCGTGGACGCCGCCCGCGATGTCCATCAGGCGGGCGAGGACCTTGCCGCCGGAGACCCGGACGCCGTCGTGCTCCCACTCGTTGGTCACCCAGGTCCGCACGTTGCCCACCGCGCGCGCGGTGCGCATGGACAGGCCCTCGTCGACGTACATGTCGTCGTAGTAGACGGCGGCGACCACCGGGACCCGGTTGGCGGCCAGCCGGGCCGGGTCGTAGAGGGCCGGCCAGCCGGAGACGGTGGCGAGGATCTCGGCGGCGCCTCTGAAGGGGCGGAGCGCGGCGATCTCGTCGAACATCCAGGGGTAGATCATCTCCCCGGTGGGGAGCGTCGGTCCCGCGTCCTCGCGGAACTCCTCGGGCAGCAACCGGTGCGCGGCCCAGTCCGTGGCGGCGCCCTGGGCGTAGATCGACTCGTGCAGGACCGCGTAGAGCGGGTTGCCGACGAAACCGGTGGCCATCATGACCTCGTACAGGAAGAGGTCGGAGAGCCTGTCACCGGTCCAGGCCTCCTCCAGCAACCAGTGCAGGTATTCGGCGCCGTCGCTCATCCCCAGGCACATGCCGAGGGTCTGCAGGCGGCGTACGGTCAGCACGTCACCGTCGGGCAGCGAGACCTCGTGCAGGCGCAGGTGGGCGGCTATCGCGTCCAGGCGGCCCGAGTCCTGCGGGTAACGGGCGAAGTGGCGGCGCACCTTGTCCAGGACCCGCGGGTAGGTGCGGGAGTAGACGTCGTCGGCGGTGGCGTCGAGCCCGGCCAGGCCACCGGTCACGTAGCAGGTCGCCAGGCCCTCGGGGGCCAGCGAGAGGTAGGTCAGCGTGATGAAGCCGCCGTAGCTCTGGCCGAGGGTCTCCCACGGCCGGTCACCGGCGAGCTCGCGCCGGATCAGCTCGGCGTCGGCCACGATCGAGTCGGCCCGGAAGTGCCCGAGGCGGGCGGCGAGCTCGGCGTCCGTGCCGCGCACCGTCTTCGCGGTGACGGGAGTGCTGCGACCGGTCCCCCGCTGGTCGAGCAGGAGGACGCGATGGGTTTGCAGCGCCTGCCCCAGCCATCCCTCCGCGGCGGTCGGGCGCGGCGACTTGCCGCCGGGACCTCCCTGCAGGAAGAGCAGCCACGGCAGGTCCTCCCGCTGCCTGGCCGGGTCGACCGCCTCCCGGGCGAAGACCTCGATCGTCTCGCCGCCGGGGTCGGCGTGGTCGAGGGGAACGGTGAACACGTGGTCGGTGAGCGCCACACCGGGCAGAAGGACAGTCACCCCGGAAAACTACCCGACCCCACGACCGCCATTTCCTGACGGGCGCGGCACTTCCCCGGAGGCGGAGAACTGGTACGCTTCCCAAGCGAGCGCTTGGTTTCGTGCGGCCCGCCGCAACCGAGACCGCGGAACGGGACAGACGGAGACGACCGCCAGGGGACAAGCCGATGAAGTTCTCGACCTTCCACCTCTTCCACCGGTTCGACGGCCAGAGCTTCAAGGATGTCTACGACTACCATCTCGAACTGGTCGAGCTGGCCGAGGAGCTGGGTTTCCACGGCGTGCGGCTGGCCGAGCACCACTTCCGCGACTACGGAGTGGTCCCGAACCTGTTCACCATGCTGGCCGCCATGGCCGCGCGCACCGAGCGGCTCCGGCTGGGCACCGGCATCGTGGTACTGCCGCTGCACAACCCGATCCACGTCGCCGAGGAGGCGGCCATGGTGGACGTGCTCTCCGGCGGGCGGCTGGAGCTGGGCATCGGGCGCGGCTACCAGAGCTTCGAGTTCGAGGGCTTCGGCATCGACCTGGCCGAGGCCCGTGACCGGTTCAACGAGGCGCTGGAGGTCATCCTCGGCCTCTGGGGCAGCCCCACCTTCCGGCACGAGGGCAAGTTCTACCGGACCGGCACCGAGGTCGAACTCGTCCCCCGGCCGCTGCAGACCCCGTTCCCGCCGATCCATGTGGCCGCCGTGTCCCCGGAGACCGTGACCATGTACGCCGAGCGCGGCCTGCCCATCCTGGCCGACCCGGCGGCGCCGTTCCGCAAGGTGGTCAAGGCGGCGGAGACCTGGCGGACGACCGCGGAACTGGCCGGGCACGACGTGACCGGGCACGAACTGGTGGTCGCGCGCAGCGTCTACGTCGCCGCCACGGCGGAGGCGGCCCGCGAGGACCAGGCCAGGTTCGAGGCGGGGTTCGACCGGAGCCGGATCTTCAACGAGAAGAGCGCCCCGATCGACCCCAGGACCGGCAAGGCCGCACAGGGCTTCGAGTACTACCAGGACCGCTACCTCAAGGGCGGCTCGGTCTCCAACGACTTCCGCTGGGAGCAGCTGGAGGTCATCGGCGACCCCGAGCGGGTGATCGGCCAGATCCGGCTGCTGCGGGACGCCGGATTCGCCAACCTGCTCTGCGACTTCGGCAGCACCAGGCCGATGCCGCTGGCGGAGATGAGGAAGGTCATGCGGTTCTTCGCCGCCGAGGTCATGCCGGCTTTCGAATGATCCGTCCCCGTACGGCTCGCACCGGCCGAGGCGGGAGGTCGCGGGCCGTACGCCACCCCCACCAGGAGGCGCGATGATCCACCAGTTGACCCTGTCCGACGTCCTCGCCGAACACGCCCGCAGCAGCCCCGGGGTGACCGCGGTGGTGGACGGCGAGTTGCGGCTCACCTACCCCGAACTGGACGCGCGGGTCACCCGCCTGGCGGGCGCGCTGGCCGCGCGGGGCGTGACGGCCGGGGAGCGGGTGCTCTGGCTGGGCAGAAACGACCACGCGGTGCTCGAACTGCTGCTCGCCTCGTCCAGGCTCGGCGCGATCCTCTGCCCGGCGAACTGGCGGCAGTCGGCCGAAGAGCTCTCCTTCGTCCTTTCGGACCTCGCTCCGAAGGTCGTCGTCTGGGAGGAGTCGGAGGTCGCCGCCCCGCTGAGCGGCGAGGACTGGATCCTCGCGGGGGCGGGCTACGAGGCGTTCCTGGCCGGCGGGTCCCCGGACGCCGTGCCGGACGGGTTCGCCGACGACGCCGACGACACAGCGCCGGTGCTCGCGCTCTACACCGCCGCCTTCGACGGCCGTCCCAACGCGGCGCTGCTCAGCAGCGCCGCCCTGGTCGCGCACAGCGCCTCGCTGCTGGTGGTGCGGCAGATGGAGCCGGGCTTCACCTTCCTGAACAGCGGCCCGCTGTTCCACGTGGGCACGATGATGTTCTGCCTGGCCACGCTACAGATCGGCGGGACGAACGTGTTCACGCCGGCTTTCGACCCCGAGGAGGTCTGCCGCCTCGTCGACGCGGAGAAGGTCACCCAGGCGTTCCTGTTCGGGCAGATGATCGACGCGGTGGTGAAGGCCAACGAGGGCGGCAAGTACGACCTGACGTCGCTCCGCTTCGTCTCCCACTCGGCCGAGTGGGACGCCATGACGAGCGTGGACGACTCCCCCTGGTGCCGGTCGAGGATGGGCGGCTACGGGCAGACGGAGGTGGCCGGGATGCTGACCTTCCTGGGGCTCGCCCCGGGGGCCGCGGGGTTCGCCGGACGGCCGTCACCGCTGGTCCAGGTGCGCATCCTCACCCCTGACGGCGACGAGGTGCCCGCGGGAGAGGTGGGCGAGATCTGCGCCCGCGGTAAGTCCCTTTTTTCCGGATATTTCAACAGACCTGAGCTCAACGAGGCGAAGACGCGCGGGGGCTGGCACCACACCGGCGACCTCGGCCGCCGCGAGGCCGACGGCACGATCACCTTCATCGGCCCCCGGCTCCGCATGATCAAGTCCGGCAACGAGAACATCTACCCGGCCGAGGTCGAGCGGGTGCTGAAGACCCATCCCGCCGTCGCCGACGCCGCGGTCATCGGCGTCCCCGACGAGCGGTGGCGGCAGGCGGTGAAGGCCGTCGTGGTCCTCGGGGACGGGGCCACGGCCTCCGCCGAGGAGATCGTCGAGCATGTGCGGGGCGGCCTCGCCTCATACAAGAGGCCACGGCACGTGGACTTCGTGGCGGCCATTCCCAAGAAGGGCTTCACCCCCGACTACGACGCCCTCGACGCCGCCCACGGCGGGGGCGGCTACCCCGGCACCTGACGGCCCACCCCGGTCCCGCACGGTCCGCGACGAGAGCCGGCTCCCGGGAGCCGGCTCTCGTCGGCCGTTCCGGCACGATCGGAATCGTCCACGGCCTGGGCACGACTCGGTAACTCCACCTTGACGCAGACGGAGTTTTTCCCCTTAAATTTCATTATGAATTAAGCCTCAAAGTTGAGCAGCCACCACTCCCCTCGGGCGCCCACAGAGCGCGGGAGGGTGGAACGGCGCCCCTGCCACCGATCGTCGACCTGACGCCGCCCGGCAGGCGACCCATCCGCGTAACCACGCAAGGAGCGATCAAGGGATGACCCAGACCGACGACCGGACCGGCACCGGCCTGGCCCTGTTCCCCCCCGGTTTCCGCTGGGGGGTCGCCACCGCGGCCTACCAGATCGAGGGCGCCGCCGCGGAGGACGGACGTACCCCCTCCATCTGGGACACCTTCGCCAGGACCCCCGGCCGGGTGCACCTCGGGCAGACCGGCGACATCGCCTGCGACCACTACCACCGCTACGCCGACGACGTGGCCCTCATGCGGGACCTCGGCATCGACACCTACCGCTTCTCCGTCTCCTGGCCCCGGATCAGGCCCGACGGCACGGGACCGGTGAACCCCCTCGGTCTCGACTTCTACGACCGGCTGACAGACACCCTGCTGGCCGTCGGCATCGAGCCCATGACCACCCTGTACCACTGGGACCTGCCGCAGTGCCTGGAGGACCGGGGCGGCTGGACCGTGCGGGAGACCGCCCACCACTTCGCCGAGTACGCCGGAGCGGTGTACGACCGGCTCGGAGACCGGATCAGGACCTGGACCACGCTCAACGAGCCGTGGTGCTCGGCCTTCCTCGGGTACGCCACCGGCGATCAGGCGCCCGGCAGGACCGAGCCGGACGCGGCCTTCCGCGCGGCGCACCACCTGCTGCTCGGCCACGGCCTGGCGGCCCGCGCCCTGCGTGCGGCGGGAGCCCGAGAGGTCTCGATCACGGTCAACCTCACCCCGGTGTCCCCCCGTGACCCACAGGACCGGCACGACGTCGCGGCGGCCGGGCTCGTCGACGGCCTGCACAACCGGATCTTCCTCGACCCGATCCTCAACGGCCGCTATCCCGCCGACATGCTGGAGCACATGGCCCGCTTCACCACTCTGGAGCACATCGCCGACGGCGACGAAGAGCTGATCGGCGCCCCGATCGACCTGCTGGGAGTCAACTACTACGCGCCGACCCTCGTCGCGGCGAAGGTGGGCACGCCCTCCTCGAACCGCTTCCCCGGCACCGAGGGCGTCGAACACCTCGACCCCGACCTGCCGGTGACCGCCATGGGCTGGCCCGTCGAGGCCGACGGCCTGCGCAGGCTCCTGGTGCGGCTGGCGCGGGACTATCCCACCACCCCGCTGATGATCACCGAGAACGGGGCGGCCTACCACGACTCCGCCGAGGACGGCCGGGTGGCCGACGCCGAGCGCGTCGACTACCTGCGCACCCATCTGCTCGCCGCCCACCAGGCGATCGGTGAGGGAGCCGACCTGCGCGGTTACCTGGCCTGGTCGCTGATGGACAACTTCGAGTGGGCGTACGGCTACGAGAAGCGGTTCGGGCTGGTCCACGTCGACTACGACACCCAACGGCGCATCCCCAAGGACAGCGCCCTGTGGTACAGCGGTGTCATCGGCAGGAACGGGATCTGAGGTGACGTTCCCCGCGCCCCCATCCCCGAGGGAGGCGCGGGGAACGTCACGTCAGACGGTCACCGGCCGGCCCAGATCAGGCCGCGCCGGGTGAGTTCGTACACGGTGGGATGCCGCAGGTCCGCGAGCCGGTGGCCGACGGCGGAGAAGAAGACCTTTCCCCTCCCCCACCTGCGGGTCCAGACGACCGGCATGACGGTTTCCGGTGCGGCGAACCGCGTGGTGGCGAGAACCTCGTTGTGGGCGTCGGTGAGCATCCAGTACTGCTCGGTCTCGACGGTGAAGTCGTCCAGCCCGGCGACGATCGGGTGGTCGGCGCGCGCGGGGTCGATGACGACGTCGTAGCTGAGGAAGTCCTCGGGGTGGTGCAGGAAGAGCCCGCCGACCATCCGCAGGTAGTCATGGCTGCCGTCGAAGGTGGCCACCAGGCCGCCGTGCCAGCCGGCGAAGCCGGTACCCGCGCGGACCGCGGCCACCAGCCCCGCCTCCTGCTCCCGGGTCAGGGTGCCGCCCGTCCAGCACTGCACGACCAGGTCGGTCCCGGCCAGCAGCGGCCGGTCGGCGTAGACCTCCAGGTCGTCGGCGACGGTCACCGAGAAGCCGGCGGCGGCCAGTTCGGGGATGAACAGCTCGGTCGCCTCGACAGGGACGTGCCCCTCCCAGCCGCCACGGACGACCAGCGCCCTCCTCATCGGCGGCCCGCCCGGCCGCTCGCCCGGCGCTCACCTGACGACGGCCTTCCCCCGCGGGGTGCGGCGCGTCCGGAGGCGGCGCCCTGGAACGTCCCGTCGATGTGCGACCCGTCCACAGTCGTTCCCCCCGTCGCCACTCTTAGTACAGAATGCAAAATAAGTGCTGGGCGGGACGGCGTCAACAGCCGCGGCGCCGGAGACCGGTCAGCTGTGCGCGGGCCCGGCCGCCCGCGCCGGGGTCTCGCCCCGCCCCGCGGGGCGCACCGCGTGGCTGCGCAGCAGGAAGTCCTCGACGACCAGGGTGGCCGCGCCCAGGGCGACCGCCTCGGGACCGAGCCGGCCCAGCTCGATCGACGCCTGCGAGAAGGGCAGCGGCAGGGCGTACCTGGCGGCGGCGGCACGGATCTCGGCAAGGAACTCCCGCCCGAGCAGGGACCCGGCCCAGCCGCCGAGGATGACACGCTCGGGGTTGAACAGGTTGATGAGGTTGGCCAGCCCCGCCCCGAGGCAGCGGACGGCCTCCTCGAACGCGGGCCTGGCCAGCGGATCGGCGAGAAGCGCGGCGAAGACGCTCTCCTCGTCGTCGTCCCCCAGGTCCCTGCCCGCGCCGGCGAGGATCGCCTCGGCGCCGACGTACGCCTCCAGGCAGCCCTGACCGCCGCAGCGGCAGGGGCGCCCGTCGAGGACGATCTTCGTATGGCCCCACTCCCCCGCGCCGTTCGCCGTTCCCCGGTAGGTGACGCCGCCGTTGATGATGCTCGCCCCGGCGCCGGTACCGATGAAGGTCATGACCAGGTGCTGGGCGCCCTTACCCGCCCCGAACCAGAGCTCGGCCTGGCCGGTGGTCTTGACCCCGTTGTCGGCGAAGACCGGGATCGAGGTGCCCTCGCGCAGCAGCGCGCCCAGCGGTACACCGTCCCAGCCGAACGCGCGGGCGTGGATGAGCAGGTCGGGCCCCTGCTCGGCGACACCCGGGACGCCCAGCCCCATGCCGAGCACCTCGGACTCGTCCGCCCCCGCCTCCGACAGGACCGCCTCCAGCCCGTCGAGGATGTGACGGGCCACCACGGCGGGCTCGTGGTGGCTCGGGTCGAGGGCGAACTCCTTCCGCGCCCGCTCCTTCATCGCCAGGTCGTACAGCTCGACGCGGACGCGGGTCTCCCCGACCCCCACCCCGACCACGTATCCGTACGAGGGGTCGACCCTGAGCATGATCCGCGGTCGCCCACCGTCGGAGTCGACGGAACCGGTCTCGACCACGATGCCGTCCGCGATGAGGTCGCCGATCACGTTGCTGACCGTCGCGGCGCTGAGACCGGTCGTCTGGGCCAGGTCGTGCCTGCTCAGCTCGTTGGCGAAATACAACGTCCACAGGACCACGGACCGGTTGCCCTTCCGCACATCACGAAGGGTCCCCCGCTGTGGACGGCTCATGCTTCTCCCCGGGGAAGTAATTTCAAATGTTAGTACAACTACTACTCTAGCCACTCGCGGCCAATGCTCATCGAGCACACTCCTGCCCGGCGAGGCGCGCCGCACCCGCATCGGGCGCGAGGAGAGTTTCCCAGGTCGCACGGGGAATCGCCATGTCCGGCACGGACCCTCGGAACCGTCTCGAAGGCGCCGATCCGCCCGGTGCGCTCCCGGGCGGATCGGGTCAGGACGGTGACGGCCAGAAGGCGAGGTTGTCGCGGGAGTTCCCGTTTCACCGGTGCGCGCCTGACACGTGTGCCAGGTCTTACCGCTCCTCCACGGGCGTTTGGCGTCTCCCCTGTCCCGGTGCCCGGGAAACGGCCACCGGGCGCCGCTCTCAGAGGATCGCCAGCGGGTTGATCGGGCTTCCCGTGCCCCCCTCGATCCTCAGCGGGGCCGCGACGAAGACGAAGTCCCCGCCGCCGCGGCCGGCACAGGCCGCGCCCAGTTCCTCCAGCGAGAGCATCTCGGCCAGGTGGATGCCGTGCCGCCAGAGCAGGATCAGGTGCAGATCGTCCGTCAGGTCCTCGTCGGCGAGCTGGCGGGCGTTGAGGCCCCCGATGGCGGCGTTGTCCGAGGCGACCACGGCGACGTCGCGGGCGGCGAGCCACCTGCCGCCGTCCGCGGACAGGCCCGGCTGGCCCGCCCAGTAGTCCTGCGGCGAGCCCTCCCAGACCAGGGGCCAGCCGGTGCGGACCACCGCCACGTCGCCGGGGCGCACATCGTCGTGGATCTCCGCCAGCAGGTCGCCGGAGACGCGGAAGTCCACCGGCAGGTGGTCGAGGCCGAGATGGCGGGGGACGTCGAAGAGCACCCCCCGGGCGACGACGCCGCCCGCGGTCTCGATACCGCAGCGGGTGGCCCCGTAGGACCTGACCCTGGCGGCGGGGTGCCCGTTGTAGAGCTCCTCCCCCGCCCACATGTGGCAGAGCGCGTCCATATGAGTCGTGGTGCCGTGGTGGGTGACCATCAGGGCGTCGTCGGCCATCCGCAGCCCGGCCCCGATCGGGCGGGTGCCGGCCGCGTAGTCGCCGCCGTCCACGGACATGAAGTGCTGCGGCAGCGGGCGGCCCCGCAGGTGCGGAACCGTCGTGGGGGCGGGCGAGGAGGTGGCGCCCCTGATGGGCATGGCCAGGCTGATCACCTGGCCGGTGACGGCGGAGGCGAGGGCGGCCAGGACCGTGCCGGGGGTCAGCAGGTTGAGGGTGCCACGCTGGTCTCCTGGGCCGAAGCGGCCCCAGTTGTTAGGCTCGGCTACCAAGCAAGTGCTCACTTTCTAAGGATGCGGGGACGGACGATGACTGCGGACGGTGTGATCGAGGGTCGGGCGGACACGTACGGGCACTGCGACCCCCGCTTCTCCCGGGTGCGGGAGGTGTTCGAAGCGCACTTCACCGGTGGCGAGGAACTGGGCGCGGCGTTCGCGGTCTTCCTGGACGGCGAACCCGTCGTGGACCTGTGGGGCGGGGTCGCCGACCGCCACAGCGGGCGGCCCTGGGAGCGTGACACCCCCGTGCTGGCGTACTCGTGCACCAAGGCGGTGACCGCGACGGTCGCGCTGCTGCTGGCCGAGCGGGGCCTGCTCGACATCGCCGCCCCGGTCGCGGACGTCTGGCCGGAGTTCGCGCGGCACGGCAAGGAGCGCGTCACCGTCGAGCACCTGCTCACCCACCAGGCGGGGCTGCCCGTGATCGAGGAGCAGGTCCCGGTGGAGGAGTTCGGCGACCAGGCCGCCATCGCGGACCGGCTGGCCGGCCAGGCGCCGATCTGGGAGCCGGGCACCGCGCACGGCTACCACGCGCTGACGTACGGGTTCCTGGTCGGCGAGGTGGTCCGCAGGGTGTCGGGCGGCTCCGTGGGCGAACTGGTGGCCGCGGAGATCTCCGGGCCGCTCGATCTGGATCTCCAGGTCGGCGCCGGCGACGACGTGATCGAGCGGGCGGCCCGGCTGTCCGCCCGGGAGCGCGCGAAGCCCTCCGCCCCGGCGGGCGCGGCGGACCAGGCCGGACAGGTCACCGGCACCGCGCGGGCCGCGGAGGACGGGCGGGCCGGTAACGGCGCGGCAGGCGGCCCCGCGACGGTCTCCACGGTGGCGGAGTTGCCGGGACACGGACCCGGGGACCCGGTCTACGAGATGGCCAGGGCCTCGCTCGACAGGAACAGCCTGATGAACCGGGCGCTGGGCAACCCGCCGATCCACCGGCTGTCCGGCGGCGCCAACAATCCGGTCGTCCTGCGGGCCGGCTGGCCCGCGATGGGCGCCGTCACCAGTGCCCGGGGACTGGCCGGGTTCTACCGCGACCTGGTGGCCGGGCGGATCGTGGGCCCGGAGACCCTGCGCGACGCGACGCGCAGGAGGGTGCACGGCCCGGACAGGGTGATGTTCATCGACAGTTCCTTCGGGCTGGGCTACATGCGTCCGGCGATGACCTTCCTCACCCCCGCCGGCGGCGCGGAGACCGCTTTCGGCCACACCGGTCTCGGCGGGTCGCTGGGCCTCGGCGACGCCGAGCACGGCCTGGGCATGGCGTACACGATGAACAGGATGGCGGGCGCCGTCTCCGGCAGCCTCCGCGCCTACCGCCTGGCCGAGGCCGTCTACGAGTCGCTCCCCCAGGGGCGCCCCACGCGCTGAACCCCGCAGGGACGCCGCCGGGGAGAAACGCCGGGAGCACTCCGGTGGCGCCCCCGGGAAGGAGCGGGTCGACACGTCGTGACGCCTCCGCCGGCCGGCGGCACCGGTTCCCGGATGCCGTCGTCGGCCACTCTCCCGAGGTGTCAATGCATCGTGACGCCGCCGCTGACCGACAGGGTCTGGCCCGTGACGTAGGCGGCCCTGTCGGTGCAGAGGTAGGCGACCATCCCGGCGACGTCCTCGGGGGCGCCGAGGCGGCGCAGCGGGATGCCCCTGGCGATCCTGTCGACCAGTCCCGGCTTCTCCGCGTCCACGCGGCGGAGCATCGGGGTGTCGGTGGGCCCCGGGCAGATCACGTTGGAGGTGACGTTCCCCCGGGCCGCCTCCCTCGCCAGCGTCTTGGCCAGGCCGAACAGTCCCGCCTTGGTCGCGGCGTACGCGCCCTCGCCGCCGGAGCCGGCCCGCGCCCCGTCCGAGGAGACGAAGACCAGGCGGCCCCAGCCGCGCTCGATCATCCCGGGCAGCAGGAGGCGGGTGAGCAGCATCGGGGCGCGCAGGTTGACCCGCCACATCAGTTCCCAGCCTTCGGGGTCGCCGGTGACGAACGGCTCGACGATCGACACCCCGGCGTTGTTGACCAGGATGTCCACCGGCCCGGCCCGCCCGCAGAAGTCCTCGATGGACGCCGGGTCCGCCAGGTCGACCCGCAGGGCCGTGGCCGGGGCCCTCGGCCCCCTCGGCACCCCGGCCCCGGGCCCCAGGCCGATCGACTCGCTGTTCAGCTCGTCGGCGATCGCCGCGGCACCGGACTCGTCCACGTCGGCCACGACGACCCCGGCCCCGAGCGCGGCGAGGTCGCGGCAGACCGCCGCGCCGATCGCCCCGGCTCCCCCGGTCACCACCGCCGTGCGCCCGTCCAGCCTCAGGCCGTCGATCACTTCCAGGCCTCCACGATGTCGGCGGCCCGCACCCGCGCGGCGAGCAGGCTCACGGTGTGCCTCAGCACCGCCTGCGCGTAGTCGTCGGGGACTCCCGCCACGGCGTCGGTCACCACCGCCACCCGGTAGCCGAGGTTGACCGCCTCCAGGGCGAGCCCGGGGATGCCGAGGTTGAGGGAGAGCCCCACGGCGACGACCGTCGAGACGCCGAGCGAGCGCAGGGTCATGTCCAGCGACGTCCCGGTGAAGGGCGAGAACCCGTGGTGGCGGCGCGACTCCAGGTCGCCGGGGTCGTGCAGGCCGGGCAGCACCTCGACCGCGCCGCTGCCCTCCAGCATGTGCGCGGGGTCCTTGAGCAGGGCCGCGATGAAGGGGCTGTTCGCGGTGTGCGACCCGGCGCGGTCGGCGCGGAAGGCCGCGGTGCAGTGGATCACCGGCACCCCGGCCGCGCGGGCCGCGGCCAGGACCGCGGCGGCGTTGGCCACCACGTCGCGCCGGGCGCACACCTCCACCAGGTCCGGGAACTTCGCGAGGTCTCCGGCGACGCCGCGCTGCATCTCCATCACCAGCACCGCGCTGCGGTCCGGCGCGGCGAGCGCGCCCAGATCGACGGCCATGCGACCTCCACTAACCCGAGCGCTTGCTTGGTTAACCATCGGAGCCTAACACGCGACCGGATCGACCATCGAGCACGATTTCGATTGTTACCCTTCGCAAAAGTTGACCAACCGTGACAACCAACCCCATGGGTGAGACCGTCGAACAAGTCGACGGCACTCGGAAGGGGGCTGGATGGTTCCGGGATACCGCGAGATTCGGGAACTCGGCGTCGGCGGGGGCGGGCGCGTGGTGCTGGCCACGTACGCCGCCACCGGTGCCTACGTGGCTATCAAATATCTCAACGCGACGCTCAAGGACGACTACCGCTTCCTGGCGCGCTTCCGTGCGGAGGCGCGCGTCATGGTGGAGCTGCAGGACCCGAACGTGGTCCAGCTGTACGAGTACTACGAGGACGTGCTCGAAGCCGCGATCGTGATGGAGCTGGTCGACGGGGTCGCGCTCAGGCGGATCCTGAGCGAGCACGGCAGCACCAGCCCGGAGGCGGCGCTGACCGTGCTCAAGGGCTCGCTGCTCGGCCTGGCCTTCGCGCACGCGGCCGGGGTCGTGCACCGCGACTACAAGCCGGAGAACGTGCTGATCCAGGCCGACGGCGGCAGCAAGCTGGCGGACTTCGGCATCGCCGCCCACGTCGGGGAGACCGGCATCACCGCCGGTACCCCCGCCTACATGGCTCCCGAGCAGTGGGAGGGAGCGGCGGCGAGTGCCGCGACCGACGTCTACGCGGCCACCTGCGTCTTCTTCGAGTGCCTCACCGGGCGCAGGCCGTACCTGGCGGATCACCGCGCGGCGCTGATGCACGGGCACCTGACCGCGCCGATCCCGGTGGCGGAGGTGCCCGGCTCGGTCCGCGCCCTGGTCATGCGGGGCATGGCCAAGGACCCGAATGACCGGCCGCAGGACGCGCGGGCGTTCCTGGAGGAGCTGGAGGCCGCGGCGCTGTCGGCGTACGGGCCGGAGTGGGAGCAGCGCGGACGGCGGCACCTGGCCGAGCTCGCCACGCTGCTGGCACTGGCGTTCCCGCTGGCCAAGCCCGCGCCGAGGGCGAGTTCCTCGGTGGCCCAGACCGTGCTCGGCCGGATGGGGCGGGTGCGCCGTCCCCGGCTGGGCCCCAGGACGCTGGCCGGGCTTGGGGTGGTCACCGTCGCGATGACCGCCGGTGTGATCGCGGCCAACCGGCCGCATGACCGGCTCTCCGCCGACACGATCTTCACCCCGCCGCCCAGCTCAGCGATCATCCAGGAGACACCGGCGGGACGGAGCCGGGTGCCGGATCCGCCGGAGCCGTCCGTCGGGCCGAGCCCCTCGCGAAGCGCCGCCGTCGGGCGGCCCGTGCCCCCCGCGGAGAGCACGGCCCCCGTCCCCGTCACGTTCCCCTCGCCGGCGCCGAGCCGGACCGTGGACCCCACCCCCTCCACCTCCCGGCCGAAGCCCACACCGACACCCACACCCACACCGAAGGCCACACCGACACCCACGCCACGGCCGCCGACGCCCACCGCCACGCGCACCCCGACACCCGTGCCGACCGTGACGGTGATGCCGCCGGAGCCCGCGCACACGGTCAGCGGTCTGCGGATCGTGGGAATCGACGGGAACGGCACCACGGTCGCCTTCCGCGCCTCCACCGCGGCGGACGTCGCGGTGACCGTCACGTTCGCCGAGGGGCCGGAGCGCGACCGGCTCGTCCAGGCACCCCCGCGCACCTCCGTCCTCGACGGGTCCGCGGCCTACTCGCACACCGTCCCGTACGTCTTCACGGTTCCGGCCTGCGGGCAGACCCTCTACCGCCGGGTCACGGTCTCCACCTCGCCCCGCTCCTCGGGCGGGACCGCCGTCCGCACCCAGGAGGTCCACGGCGAGCCGTGCCCGCCGCCCTCGGTCTCCATCACCGCCTTCGACGGCACCACCGTCGGCTTCCTGGTCAGGACCTCGGGCACCGCGCCGGTGACCGTGCGGCTCGGGTTCGCCCAGAGGCTCGACGGCGCGGTGACCAGCGGCACCCGGGAGCTGGAGCTGTCCGGCGCCACCGAGTACGCGCGGGAGGTGAAGGGGGAGTTCGCCGAGCTGCCCCGGTGCGGGGAGCGTGTCACCCGGCTGGTGACGATCAGTACGGTCCCCGCGGGCGACATGCCCTCCCGGACCGTCCGGATCGATCTGCCCTCCTGCACTCCCACCTCCGGCCCGACCCCGGACCCGGCCTCGGAGAGACCACAGGACTCCGAACGGCCCACCGTCGACGAGCCCGGCCCCGAGCGAACCGGCGTGGACGGCATCTTGTGAGGCAACCAAGCGTGCGCTAGCTTGGCGATCGATGACCGGATCGATGACCGGCGACACGCTCGCCTACTGGGACGCCTGCCGTCGCGGCGAGCTGGTCGTCCAACGCTGCACCGCCTGCGCCCGGCGGGTGCACCTGCCCGCCCCCGAGTGCCCCGGCTGCGGCGGCACCGACCTCCCCTACGAACCCGTCTCCGGCGACGGCACGGTGCACACCTTCACGGTCGTGCACCGCTCGTTCGTGCCCGAGTTCCGGGGGCGGGAGCCGTACGTGCTGGCCTGGATCGACCTTCCCGAAGGGGTGCGGGCGTTCGGGCAGGTCGTGGAGTGCCCGCCGGACCTGGTGCGGATCGGCATGCCGGTGCGCGTGACCTTCGTCGACGACCTGCCCCAGTGGAGGCCCGCATGAGCAAGCTCGGCAACGTCCTGATCCCCGTGGACGACCTGGAGACGGCGATCGCCTTCTACTCGGGGACGCTCGGGCTGGCGGTCAGGTTCCGCGACGGCGACCGGTTCGCCGCCCTGGACGGCGGGGGCGCCACGGTCGCGCTGGTCGCGGCCGAGGAGCGGGTGGCGGGCGAGGTCACCGCGCCCTCGTACAAGGTGGACGACGTCGCGCGGGCCGCCAGGGAGCTGGCCGGGGCCGGGGCCGAGCTCGTACGGGAGCCGGAGACCGGGCCGCACGAGATCAGAGCCGTACTGCGCGACCCGTCAGGAAACGTCTTCGTCCTCTACTCCTCGCACTGACACCCCTCACCCCCCGCACCGATCCACCCCTCGCTCCGAACGGAGGCCAGAGATGGCGCGCCCGACCCCGGCAGGCACCCCGTACGGCAACTACGCCCACGCCATCCTCACCGCCAACGCCATGCGCACCCCCGACAGGGTCGCGCTGACCTACTGCGGTGAGCAGAGCTTCACCTACGCGGAACTCGACCGGCTCGTCAACCGGCGCGCCCACGCGCTGGCGGAGGCCGGCCTCGCCCCCGGGCAGCGGGTGGCCGCGCTGCTCAACGAGACCCTGCACGTGGCCGAGGTCTACCTGGCCGCGGCGAAGCTCGGCGCCGTCACCGCGGCGCTCAACCCGTACTGGTCCGTCGACACCCTGGCCGCGGTCGTCGCGCACTCCGGCGCCACCGCGTTCGTGTACGACTCCACGGTGGAGGCCGCCGTCGCGGAGATCCGCCCCCGGCTGCCGGAGATCACCCGCTGGATCAGGGTCGGCGGCCCCGGCGAGGACGCCGTGGACCTGGACGCGCTCACCGCGGGCGCCGCCGAGGACGAGATGGCCCTCGGCGGCTTCTGGGACGATCCGCTGGCGCTCTACTACACCTCCGGGACGACGGGCCTGCCCAAGGCGGTGGTCCACACGCACGCCTCGTCGCTGGCCATCGCGCAGATCTGGCTCGACGTGCCGCGCACCGAGGACTCGGTACTCGGCACCGGGGCGATCATCTGGGGCATCGGCTTCCCCGCCCTCGTCGGGCCGGCGCTCTACGCGGGCATGCGACTGGTGCTCGAACAGGACTGGGGACCGGCGAACTTCCTGAGGGTGGTCCCCCGGGAGAAGGTCACCCACGTCTCGCAGATCCCCTCCTTCTACGCGGCGCTGCTGGGCTCCGACGACCACGCGGGCGCCGATCTGTCGTCCCTGCGGGTCATCATGCTGGGCGGCGAGCCGCTCCCCGCGGCGCTGCTGGCCAGGATGAAGGAGCGGCTGCCCGACACCGGCGTCTACTGCTACTACGGCCAGACGGAGGCCCCCTACACCTGCTTCGGCCGGGTCGACGACGGCAGCACGCCGCTCGGCTCCTCGGGCAGGGCGCGGACCGGCAACGCCGTGCGGATCACCGGCCCCTCGGGCGCCCGGCCGGCCGGCGAGGTCGGTGAGATCAACCTCGCCGGGCCGCACCGGATGACCGGGTACGACGGCCTGCCTGAGAAGACCGCCGAGGTGCTGCGCGACGAGTGGTACGTCGGCGGCGACCTGGGCGTCCTGTCGGAGGACGGAAACCTCATGGTGCTCGGCCGCCGCGAGGAGTCCGTGTTCAAGGGCGGCATCTGGTCCCAGCCCTCGGTGATCGAGGAGGCCGCGGTGGCGCTGGACGGCGTGGCGGAGGCCGGTGCGGTCGGCGTGCCCGCCCAGACCGAGGGGCAGGAGGCGGTCGAGCAGCGGATCCTGCTCGCGGTGGTGGCCAGGACGGGACACCCGGCCGACCCGGCCAAGATCGCCCTCGCCCTGGCCGAGACGCTGCCCGCGCACCAGCGCCCCGACCACGTCGTCGTCGCCACCGAACTCCCGCACTTCCAGGACGCCTCCGGCGGACCCGGCAAGCTGCTGAGGCGGGAGATCCGGGAGAGGTACCAGAACCGGATGGACGAGGCGTGACCGCATCCACCGGCGGGCCGCCCGAGATGTCCGGTGTATCCGCGGTATCCACGGTGTCCGGAGCATCTCAGGAGCCCGCCCCCGCACGGTTCGCGGAGCACGAGGTCAAGGCCCTGCTGCGGGAGTGGGGGGTGGCGGTGCCCCGAGGCGCCACGGCCGCCTCCCCCGCCGAGGTCGCCGCGGCGGCCCGGGGACTGGCGCCTCCCCTGGTGCTCAAGGCCCACGGCCCCGGCCTGGTGCACAAGTCGGACGCGGGGGCGGTACGGCTGGGGCTGTCCGGGCCGGCCGAGGCGGCGTCCGCCGCCGACGAGATGCTGGCCGGACTCGTCTCGCGGGGCATCACGCCCGACGGGTTCCTGGTGGAGGAGCAGGCCGCACCGGGGGTCGAGCTGATCGTCGGCGTGGTGCGCGACCCGGGTTTCGGACCCGTCCTGCTCGCCGGGCTCGGTGGCGTGTGGACCGAGGTCATGCGCGACACCGCGCTCTGTCTCTGTCCCGCCTCCGAGGCCGACGCCCGGCGGATGCTCGCCTCACTGCGTGGCGCGCCACTGCTGCACGGCCACCGCGGCCGGCCCGCCGTGGACTCGGAGGCCCTGGTCGGGCTGCTGCTCGCGATCGGCGGGGCCGGAGGAGTGTGGGAACGGCTGGATCTCGGCGAGTTCGAACTCAACCCGGTGATCGCCACCGAGGAGGGCGTGGTCGCGGTGGACGCGCGCTACCTTCCCGGCCCGGCGGAGCCCGCCG
>NZ_JBEXGU010000040.1:0-1367 GCF_040607515.1 Streptosporangium sp. NPDC005286
ACTGCACCGGGGACGGTGTGGGAGAGTAGGTCGCCGCCGGACAATCTTTTATGAGGGCCCTCACCTTTCGGTGGGGGCCTTCGTGCTTTCCGGGAGCTTCCGGAAAGGGGCTTGCGGGGTTTTTCTGGGGTTTTCAGTGGGCTTCCGGGTAAGGGGGCCGGCCTCGGTTCTTACCGGTTCGTAGTGGTTTCCGGGGAGTCACCGAACAAGGGGCTGTACCTGGAGCCCCGCCGGTCGATGGGCATTCTTGATGTTTCCGCGCACTGGAATCCGAACCGCCGGCCAGTGTTTCTCATGCTTTCCAAGGAGAGTTCCGAAAGGTGTTTCTGGGAGATGCGGAAATCGTCCCAGGAGCAGGGGCTTGATGGAAAAGCCAGCCGCTCGTGTTCCGGTTAAGGCCTCCACGGGCCGCTGAACTTCTTTCGCCATCGGGGAGAGCCTCCGCTGAGCGCCCCTCTGCGCTGCCGAACCCGCGACGGCAGGCGGGGGCCGGACACTCCGCAGCGCTCTGAAATCCGGCAATGGGCTGCGCCACGACGTTCGTGATCATTTACGGGTACCGGAGAAGGGCGTATGGAGTTTCAATGGCTTGCTAGGCTGGAGAGGCCGGGCCACCCCACCAGCGGGTGGCCTTCGTCGCGCCAGACCACGATAGGGCGGGGCAGCGATAGCGAACGGGGCGCACCCCGCGGCCGGAGACCGCCCGCACAGCGAACCGTCCCATCCGATCGAGGAGATGGGATGCGCTCGCAGAGTGAGCCAACGAATGGACCAGAAGTGAACAGTGACAACCGGCCTGAAGGCGCGGGTCGACGCGAAGAGGGCGAGAACCGCGGATCTGGCGGTCAGGGAGGTCACCGCGGCGATCGCGCAGGTGGCTACAGGGGACGTCCGGGAGACGGCCCCCGATATGGTGAGCGCCGAGAGGGGCGCCCGGGCGGTTCTTCCGGCTCTCGTGACCGTGGCGACAGGCCGTCCTACAACCGTGACGACCGTGGTTCCGGCCGTCCTCCTTTCAACCGAGACGACCGGCCGGGCGGTGGGCAGAGGTCTTCGGGGCCGCGTGGTGACAACCAGCGCTCCTATGGTGATCGCGACCAGCCCCGAGGCGGTTCCTACGGAGCCCGTGACCGCGGGGACAGGCCGTCCTTCAACCGTGACGATCGTGGTGAGCGTAGGCCGTTCAACCGTGATGACCGTCCGGGTGGGGAGCGTCCGTCGTTCAACCGTGACGATCGTGGTGAGCGTAGGCCGTTCAACCGTGATGACCGTCCGGGTGGGGAGCGTCGTTCGTACGGTGACCGCGATCAGTCGCGTGGTCAGTATGGTTCGCGTCCCGATCGTGGTGAGCGCAGGCCGTTCGACCG
>NZ_JBEXGU010000040.1:1463-64010 GCF_040607515.1 Streptosporangium sp. NPDC005286
GTTCGACCGAGATGATCGTCCGAGTGGTGGTTACCGGGGAGATCGTCCGTCCTTCAACCGTGATGATCGTGGTGAGCGCAGGCCGTTCAACCGTGACGATCGTCCGGGTGGGGAGCGTCCGTCGTTCAACCGTGATGATCGTCCGGGTGGGGAGCGTCGTTCGTACGGTGACCGTGACCAGGCCCGTAGCCGTTACGGTTCGCGTCCCGACAGCGGCGAGCGCAGGCCCTTCAACCGTGACGATCGTGGTGAGCGCAGGCCGTTCAACCGTGATGACCGTCCGGGTGGGGAGCGTCCGTCGTTCAACCGTGATGATCGTGGTGAGCGTAGGCCGTTCAACCGTGATGACCGTCCGGGTGGGGAGCGTCCGTCGTTCAACCGTGATGATCGTGGTGAGCGTAGGCCGTTCAACCGTGATGACCGTCCGGGTGGGGAGCGTCCGTCGTTCAACCGTGATGATCGTGGTGAGCGTAGGCCGTTCAACCGTGATGATCGTCCGGGTGGGGAGCGTCGTTCGTACGGTGACCGCGATCAGTCGCGTGGTCAGTATGGTTCGCGTCCCGATCGTGGTGAGCGCAGGCCGTTCGACCGAGATGATCGTCCGAGTGGTGGTTACCGGGGAGATCGTCCGTCCTTCAACCGTGATGATCGTGGTGAGCGCAGGCCGTTCAACCGTGATGATCGTCCGGGTGGGGAGCGTCGTTCGTACGGTGACCGTGACCAGGCCCGTAGCCGTTACGGTTCGCGTCCCGACAGCGGCGAGCGCAGGCCCTTCAACCGAGATGACCGTGGTGAGCGCAGGCCGTTCAACCGTGACGACCGTCCCGCCGGCGGCTACCGGGGAGACCGCGATGGTGAGGGGTCACGCACCCGTTACGGCCGGGATGACCGGCCCGGTGGCCGTGACGAGGCTCCCAGCCGCCAGCGTGAGGAATTGCCCGAGCTTGCCCCGGACATCACCGCGGAGGAGCTCGACAAGGAGATTCGCGAGGAACTCCGTTCCCTCCCGCTCGACCTCGCGGAGCTGATCTCTCGCCACCTCGTGGCAGCCGAGAGGGCTCTGGGCGAGGACGACGCGGAGCGGGCGTACGAGCACACCAAGGTCGCCCGCCGCTTCGCGGCCAGGATCGGAGTGATCCGCGAGGCCGTCGGCATCGCGGCCTACCATGCCGGCCACTTCTCCGAAGCACTCAGTGACCTGCGTGCGGCCCGCCGGATGACGGGTTCTGACTCGTTCCTGCCGATCATGGCGGACTGCGAGCGTGGCCTCGGCCGCCCCGAGCGCGCCCTCGACCTGGTCCGCTCCAAGGAGGCCGAGCGGCTCGACCGCGTCGGCAAGATCGAGCTCGCCATCGTGGAATCCGGCGCCCGGCGTGATCTCGGCCAGAACGATGCCGCGGTCATCACCCTCCAGCGCCTTCCCGAGTTGCGCGACACGCGTCCCCAGCCCTGGTCGGCCCGTCTCGCCTTCGCCTACGCCGACGCGTTGTTCGAGGCGGGTCACGAGGGGCCCGCCACCGAGTGGTTCGGCCGGGCGATGGCTTTCGACGAGGACGGCGAGACCGATGCGGCCGAGCGTTACGCGGAGCTGACCGGGGCCGTCATCGAGGATCTCGAAGAGGACGACGAGTTCGAGGACGAGGAAGCCGTCGACGACGACCGCTTCCTGGACGACGCCGATGACGATGACGAGATCGACGCCGACGACGTCATCGACGAGGTCGACATCGACGACGCGGCGACTCTGGACGCGGACATCGAGGACGAAGACGATCTCTACGAGGAGGCGTTCGGCACGGGAAGGCCCGTGATCGGTGACGCCCTGGACAACGGCGCTCCTGACGCGAACGGAACGGCGGGTATCGAGCGGAAGATCCAGGAGAAGGAGGGAAAGGCCGACCTGGCTGTCGAGCCGGCCTTCATCGAACCTGACTTCGGCGACATTCTCCGCGATGCCCCCGATATCCACGACGATCGGGATGAGGCCGACGAGCAGGGCCAGAATCGCCGGAGCAAGCCCGAGGAGAAGTAGCTCCCCGGGGGACTTCGCCGTATTTCGGGTGAACGGGCGAACGGCCCGTTCACCCGAAATGGCGATTCCAGTGCGGTCCTGGGCCTGAGGGACGCGTCCTTACGACTCTGTCCGGTCCAGCCAGTGCAGGATTCCAGCCACGTTGGACGGGGCGCCGCTCAGCAGTTCGAACTGCTCGGCGGTGGCCTCGTCCGCCTTCAGCGCCGCATAGCGGTCACGGGTCCGCTCCCTGACCATGGCCACCGCGTGGTCCAGGTCCATGGCCTGCGCGCGGGCCTGACGGGTCAGGTCGACCCAGACGCGCAACTCCTCGGCGGAGCGTCCCAGAATCTCTTCCACGTCCGTGACCGGCCCGTAGTGGCTGAAGAGCAGCCGTTGCGGGCCCAGCGCCTTGAACAGGGCGATCGAGTCCAGCGCGGTCCGCAGGTCGAAGTCCGGCGGGGGCGTGGCGGGGCGTAGGTCGCCCGTCTCCGGAAGGTAGACCCCGGCCGCGTCGCCGACGTAGAGGTCACCGGTGCCGGAGTCGATGAGCCCCACGTGATGTTTGGCGTGTCCCGGGGAGTAGTGGCTGCTCAGCGTGCGTCCGTTGCCGAGGTCGACACTGCCTGTGTCGCCTAGCGCGCGAATTCGTGAGGCTTCGGTGGGGGAGAGTTCGCCGAACAGGGTGTCCAGCTTGTCGCCCCAGACCATTCGCGCGCTGGCCATCAGCCTGGACGGGTCGGCGAGATGCCTGGCGCCTTTCTCGTGAACCACGATCTCCGCGTCCGGGTAGAAACCGGCGATGTCCCCGACTCCGCCCGCGTGGTCCAGGTGAATGTGCGTGACAACGACCGTGGCGAGATCCGCCGGGCCGACGCCCAGCGAGGTCAGGGCGTCGCGTACCACGGGAGCCGAGGTGGAGGTACCCGTCTCCACCAGGCAGGGCCGATCTCCGAGAATCAGGTATCCGGCCGTGATACTGGAGTATCCGGCCATCCTCGTGTCGATCTCATAGACGTCTCCGCCGAGGGCGGTGATGTTGTCCACAGGTCACCTCATAACTGGAACCGGCGTCCCCAGAACGGTATTCGGCCATTCCGGTGCAGCTCACATCGTAGAGAGTCGTCCTCGGTCGCTCGCTTCCGTACGCGAAGAAAGGTGTCGCAGGCAAGCGACCCGGTGCCGCTTGTGAGGGCCGCTGAGCTGTCGTCTCCGGGGTGAACGTGTGATCCCGGTCACTGTTCGGACCTCCAGGAGCCAGAGACCTCGGGGTCGCTCAAAGCCCCGGCTTCCTGGGGGGCCGGACCGCTCGTGGGCGGGCTCTGGGCCGAAGTGCTGAGCAGACGCAGGACCAGGCCGGTGCGGGGCTTGGGGCCGAAGGAGGTGGACTTGCGGGGCACCCGTTCTCCCCGGGCCGCGATCGCGAGCACGTCCTCGACCGCCAGCGGGCGCAGCAGCACCGCCGTCCCGCCGGAGGCCCGCGCGAGCTGTGTGGCGGCCTCCGGATCGTGGTGGACGACGCGGACCGAACGCTCGTCGTCCCGCATCCCCCACACCTTCGGCAGGAGGAACTCCGCGAGGATGGAGGTGTTCAGCGCCCGCCATCCGGCCGAGCGGTCGGTCGGCATGGCGTGCGCGAGCCGGTCGGGGTCGGGGTCGGTGAGCAGGTAGGTGGGGCCCCCGCCGGACAACAGGTAGGCCGGTCCGGTGCTCTCCTCCAGCGCGGCCAGCCCCTCGGCCAGGCCCGCGTGCTCCCGTACCTGCCAGGAGCCCCTGGCCTTGGCCAGCGCCTCCCCGAGCGGCAGTTCGGGAATGACCCGATGGATGGCCTTCAGATGCGGGGGGTAGGCGCCGGAGTCCACCAGGAGTGCGAGACCGAAATCCCAGGGCCCGGGCTCTGCGGGCCTTGAGGCGTGGTGTTCCCGCTGGAGTTCGAGATAGGTGGCGTAGCGGTGGTGCCCGTCGGCGATCAGGGCTTGGCGAGGGCGGAGATCGGCGTTGATGGAGGCGAGCTCACCGGTGTCGGTGACGGCCCACAGCCGGTGTCTGACCCCGTCGCCGGTCACCGCCTCCGCCAGCGGAGGCCGGGATGTGGCGGTCCGGTCGACGAGACGGGTGGCGGCGCCGCCCGCGCCGTCGTAGAGCAGGAAGATCGGCTCCAGGTTGGCCTCCGTGGTGCGCATCAGCGCCAGCCGGTTGGCGACCGGTCCGGGCATCACGTTCTCGTGCGGCAGGACGATGTGCTGGTCCGGCCCCGCCAGGCCCACGTCGCCGATGAGTCCGCGCTGCAGGATCCCGGGCCCGGACTGCTCGTAGACGTAGATCGCGGGTGTCTCGTCGGCGGCCAGCACTCCGGAGGAGAGCCACTCCTGAAGCTTCTCCCGCGCCTCGGCGTACCTGGGCTGGTCGATGCCGGGAAGGATCAAACGCACCACGTTGTTGGGGTGGGTGTCGAGCAACTCCCGTACGCCCGCCTCGTCGATGAGATCGTAAGGCGGTGAGGTGACCCCGGCCAGATCGTCGACCGTGAACCGTACGCCGCGGAACGGGCGTAGCACCAGCCCGCCGGGCACCGGCAGTTCAGGATTCGCCATAGAGGGCATGCTGCCATAAAGGCCTGAAACGGCCGGGCGCCGTCTCGAGGCTGCGGTGGTGCCCGGTCCCGTCAGGGAGTCGGCCAGATCTGTCGTCTGTCGATGAAGGAGGCCTCACACAATGGTCCAAGGACGTAGCGGTCCGTCTGATTCCCCCAACCCCGAGACGGGCGCTCCGGTCGGGGACGTCTACGAATGGTTTCAACGAGGGATGAGGTTGCTGGCCGAGGGGAGCCCGGCGGCGGCTGCCGCGCTGCTGGAGCGGGCGGCCTACGCGGAGCCGGAGTCCCGGAGCATCCGTGAGGCTCTCGCCCGGGCGCAGTTCAACTCCCGGCAGTACGCCGACGCGGTCGACAGCTTTCGCTGGATCATCGATGCGAATCCAGCCGAGGACTACGCGTATTTCGGTCTCGGGCTCGCCCTGTGGCGGACCGGGGACATGGAGGGAGCCCAGGAGCCGCTGGCCATCGCCGTCGCGATGCGGCCCGACCAGCGGCACTACGTCTCCGCTTTGAAAAGCGTGCGCGCCACGTTACGGGCCCGCCGGATGTGATCCGTATGTGATCTGTGCGAGCAATGGAACGTGGGTGATGAAATAGGCCAGTGGACACGAACGCGCTGATCGACCTGTACGACACCCTCCTCCTTGATCTCGATGGGGTGGTGTATCTCGGGCGCGACGCCGTACCCGGGGCGCCCGAGGCGCTACGCCGGGCGGCGGAGCGTGGCGTGCGCCTCGCCTATGTCACCAACAACGCCTCACGTACCCCCGGCGCCATCGCCCAGCACCTGAGCGCGCTGGGCGCTCCGGCGACCCCCGACGACGTCGTCACCTCCGCCCAGGCCGCCGCACGGCTCGTGGCCGAGCGGGTCGAACCGGGTGCCGCGGTGCTGGTGGTCGGCGGGATGGGACTGCGCACCGCGTTGCGCGCCCATGGTCTGCGCCCGGTCAGCACCGCCCTGGACAGCCCGGTCGCGGTCGTCCAGGGCATAGCCCCCGACCTCTCCTACGGCCTGCTGGCCGAGGGGACACTCGCGGTGCGGGAGGGGGCGCTCTTCGTGGCCGCGAACGCCGACTCGACCATGCCGACCGGCAGGGGCGAGTTTCCCGGCAACGGCGCGATGGTCAGGGTCATCGCCACGGCGACCGGGGTGGAGCCGATCGTCGCGGGCAAGCCCGAGCCGCCCCTGCACCGGGAGTCGATGCTCCGTACCGGATCGCGGCGGCCCCTGGTGGTCGGCGACCGGCTCGACACCGACATCGAGGGGGCGACCAACGCCGGAGTCGACAGCCTGCTGGTTCTGACGGGGGTGGCGAGCGCGCTCGACGTGCTGACCGCCGCCCCCCGGCACCGGCCGACCTATGTCGCCGGCGATCTGTCCGCACTGCACCGGCCCTATCCCGAGGTACGGCGGGCCGGGGACGGGTGGACCTGCGACGGGTGGACGGCCCGCTGGGAGGGGGGTGCCCTCGCCCTTGAGGGTGGAGGTGAGCCGCTCGACGGCCTCCGCGCCGCCTCAGCCGCGACCTGGGAGGCCGCGGGGGAGGGCCGGGCGGACGAGGACGCGGTGAAGGCGGCACTCGACTCCGCGCTCTCGTCCGCCGGCTGAGAGGGCCACCTTCGTCCAGGCGGCCTCTCCCCTCAGGTGATCCCGCCCTCGGGCGGGATCCTCAGAGAAGCTTGCGCAGGCGGAGAAGGTCTCCGAAGCTGGCGTCGACCCTGACCCGGCCGCCGAACACGGCCCGTCCCATGTCGAGTTCCCCGTTGACCAGGGCGACGAGATCATCGCTGCCGATGGTCAGCTTCACCTCGGCCTCCCTGCCGTCGTCCGAGGGCTGATCCTCGAAGGGGCCGAGGCCGCCGTGGTGGATGCGACCGTAAAAGGTCACGCCGAGATCCTTGATGTGGCAGCTGATACTGCGCTCGACCACGTGCTTGGCGCGGCTTGCCTGGTCAACCTCGTCGAACTGCTCGCCGAGTTTGCGCAGTGCCGCCCGGCACTCGTCGACGGTCGCCATCGCGTGGCGCTCCCTTCTCTTCCGGACCGGCCTGAATCCCTTTCAGGTACGGACGGTAGCGTTCCACATGGGTACGGCATGCAATCCGGCGCGGGGGTGTGCCGGGAAAGAGGCGTACACCGCGGCGTACGAAACCCCGAGGAGGGTGCGCTTGGGCGGCCGCCGACCTTAACGAGATGACAACGCGCGAGACCCCCGCGATAGTTCGCGCTTTACCCAGCTTTGAAGAACCCGCTCTTCTGACCCACGCCGGGGCGGAGGGAGGCGGGCGGCGACGGAACCGGGAAGGCCCGCCGGGGCGACGGGGGACGCGGGTTCCGATACGGTCGGGGAATTCACGGGCACGGGGCCGGTGAGCGTCGCGTCCGTGCGGCGGCAAGGGGCGCCGAGACGGCCACGACGGCCGAGGCGGCCAGGAGAGGATCCGGAGGGGGCGCATGACGGACCTGCTTGAGGAGACGGGCGACGAGCGGGCGGACGCCGCGCTGGGCGGGCTCGCCCGGCTCGGCGCCCTGCCCGTCTCCGCGCACGCGGACGTCTTCGAGGAGGTGCTCACCGGACTGGAGCAGGCGCTCGCCTCGGTGAACGACGTCCCGGACCGGCACCCGTGAGCCGGCGGGCACGCCTCGACAGCGAACTCGTCCGCAGGAGGCTGGCGCGGTCCAGGGAACAGGCGGCCCAGCTCATCGAGGCCGGCCGGGTCAGCGTCGGCGGCCGGGTGGCGGCCAAGGCGGCGACCCAGGTCGACACCGCCTCGGCCATCGTGGTGGTGGAGGCGGCCGAGGGCCCGGACTACGTCTCGCGAGGGGCGCACAAGCTCCTCGGCGCGCTGGAGGCATTCGGCCCCCTCGGCCTCACGGTCGCCGGGCGCCGCTGCCTGGACGCCGGTGCCTCCACCGGAGGCTTCACAGACGTGCTGCTGCGCGGCGGTGCGGCCCACGTGCTGGCCGTCGACGTCGGCTACGGCCAGCTCGCGTGGTCACTGCGGACCGACGACAGGGTCACGGTCATGGAGCGGGTCAACGTCAGGGACCTGACGCCGGACATGGTCGGCGAGGCGCCCACCCTGGTCGTCGGAGACCTCTCCTTCATCTCGCTGCGCCTGGTGCTGCCCGCCCTGGTGCGCTGCGCCGCCGAGCGGGCCGATTTCGCGATGCTGGTCAAGCCCCAGTTCGAGGTCGGCCGGGAGCGGGTCGGCGCGGGCGGCGTCGTCCGCGACCCCGCGCTCCGCGCGGAGGCCGTGCACGACGTGGCCGAAGCCGCGCGGGCGCTCGGCCTGACCGTGCGAGGGGTCACCGCCAGCCCGCTGCCCGGCCCGTCGGGCAACGTCGAGTACGTCATCTGGCTGGGTAAGGGAGAGGGGGCTCCGCCGGTCGCCGACCTCGGCGCCGAGATCGAGCGAGCGGTGGCGGAGGGCCCCCGGTAGCAGGCGACCCGGGAGAGCGCGACCTGACATCCTGCCCGGAGCCGAAACTCGGGGCATCCACACTGGAAGAGCTGAGTTGGACTTCCTCCCCAGAGCCAGAGCTCGGGGTCTCCACGCTCGAGGAGATGAGATGACTGCCAAGCGCGTCGTGCTGGTCACCGCGCACACCGGCCGGCCGGCGGCCGTCGACAGCGCCCGGATGGTGATCCAGCGGTTCCTGGACGCCGGGTTGACCGTGCGCGTCCTCAGCGCCGAGGCCGACGAGATCGCCTGCGCCGGGGCCGACGTGGTGCCCGCCGGTTCGGCGGCGGTCGACGACGCCGAGATGATGATCGTGCTCGGCGGCGACGGGAGCCTCCTGCGGGCGGCCGAGTTCGCCCGCCCGGCCGGCGTGCCGCTGCTGGGGGTGAACCTCGGACACGTGGGCTTCCTGGCGGAGGCCGAGGTGGAGAACCTGGCGGTCGCGGTCGACAGCGTGGTGGAAGGTCGCTACGACGTCGAGGAGCGGATGACCATCGAGGTCACCGCCCGCCTCAACGGCAAGTTGCTGGCCGACAGCTGGGCGCTGAACGAGGCCACCGTCGAGAAGAGCGAGAGAATGCTCGAGGTGGTCGCCGAGATCGACGGGCGCCCGTTGTCGCGCTGGGGGTGTGACGGGGTGATCTGCGCCACGCCGACCGGTTCCACCGCGTACGCCTTTTCCGCGGGAGGGCCGGTTGTCTGGCCCGAGGTGGAGGCGCTGCTGCTGGTGCCGATCAGTGCCCATGCGTTGTTCTCCCGGCCCCTGGTGGTCTCGCCCCGCTCCAGGCTCGCGCTGGAGGTCCAGACGGAGACCGCGGGAGCGGTGCTGTGGTGCGACGGGCGCCGCAGGTTCGACCTGCCCGCCGGGGCGAGGGTGGAACTGCGGCGGGCCGAGCTACCGGTACGACTGGCTCGGCTGCACGGTCTGGAGGACACGGGCGCGCCGTTCACCGACAGGTTGGTCGCCAAGTTCGATCTCCCTGTACAGGGGTGGCGCGGACGGGTGAGGCCCTAGTACGGCAGGGCGGGTGACGTCTCAAGCGCGTAGGATCGTGCCCGCGCACCGCACTGATGTTCGGTGAATTCGATGTGACGGGAGGGACCAGTGCGACCTAGGGTCGAGGAGGTCCGCATCCAGGGGCTCGGCGTGATCGACGAGGCCGTCCTGGTGCTATCGCCGGGATTCACCGTGGTCACGGGCGAGACGGGTGCGGGCAAGACCATGGTGGTGACCGGTCTGGGGCTGCTGTTCGGCGGCCGGGCCGATCCCGCCCGGGTCCGCCCCGGCTCCGAGCGGGCCACCATCGAGGGCACACTGATCGTCGACCCGGAGGGGCGGGTCGCGCAGCAGGTGCAGGACGTGGGCGGTGAGGTCGAGGACGGCGAGTTGATCATCTCTCGGACCGTCTCCGTCGAGGGGCGCAGCCGCGCCTGGCTGGGGGGGCGCACCGTCCCCGTCGGCACGCTCACCTACCTGGCCGAGGACCTGGTGGCCGTGCACGGCCAGATGGACCAGCAGCGGCTGCTGCAGCCCGGCCGCCAGCGCGCCGCTCTCGACCGCTACGCGGGCGAGGAACTGGTCAAGCCGTTGCGCGCCTACGAGCAGGCGTACAAACGGCACAGGAAGATCGCGGAGCAGCTGGCCGAGCTGACCACCAGAGCCAGGGAGCGCGCCCAGGAGGCCGACCAGCTCAGGTTCGGGCTCGGTGAGATCGAGAGGGTCGACCCCAAGGCCGGCGAGGAGACCGAGCTGCGCGAGGAGGAGGAACGGCTCTCCCACGCGGACTCCCTCCGGAGTGCCGCCGAGACGGCGCACCGGGCGCTGCTCGGTGACCCGATGTCCGGTGAGCAGGCCATGCCGGACGCCATCGCGCTGGTCGGCGAGGCCCGCACGGCGGTCGAGGCGGTGCGCGACTTCGACCCGGCGCTCGCCGGGATCGCCGAAAGGCTCGCCGAGGCGGGGTACCTGATCTCCGACGTCGCCACCGAGCTGGCCGCGTACGCCGAGTCGATCGACGCGGATCCGGGTCGGCTCGCGGCGGTGCAGGAGCGGCGGGCCGCGCTCATCCATGTCATCCGCAGGTACGGCCAGGACACCGCCGAGGTGCTCGCCTGGGCCGCTCGGGCCGCCGCACGCGTCGCGGAGCTCGACGGTGACGACGACCGCATCGGTGAGCTCACCCGCGAGCACGAGGAGCTCACCGGGCGCCTCACCGAGCTGGCCACCGACCTGACCCGGGTCAGGTCGGTGGCCGCGGAGCGCTTCGGGCAGGCCGTGACCGAGGAGCTCACCGCGCTGGCCATGCCGCACGCCAGGGTGGTGGTCACCATCGTCGCCGCCCCCGAGTTCGGCCCGCACGGTGTCGACGAGGTCGAGCTGCGGCTGTCGCCGCACCCCGCCTCGCCGCCCCTGCCGCTGAACAAGGGCGCCTCGGGCGGCGAGCTGAGCCGGGTGATGCTCGCCATCGAGGTGGTGTTCGCCGGGGCCGACCCGGTCCCGACGTTCGTCTTCGACGAGGTCGACGCGGGCGTGGGCGGCAAGGCCGCGGTGGAGATCGGCCGCAGGCTGGCGCGGCTGGCCAGGACCTCCCAGGTGATCGTCGTCACCCACCTTCCGCAGGTCGCGGCCTTCGCCGACCAGCATCTCGTCGTGGAGAAGGCCGATGACGGGAGCGTGGTGCGGAGCGGCGTGATCGCCCTCGACAAGGACGGCAGGGCGCGGGAGCTGTCCCGCATGCTCGCCGGGCTCGAGAACTCCGAGCTGGGCCGCGCGCACGCGGAGGAGCTCCTGTCGATCGCGGCCGCGGACAAGGCGTGACCGGACGCCTCCGGAAGGAGAGACGAGGGAGTAAGTAGCGGTTTGAAAGAGTAATCCGTATGTTCCGGGGGAGCAGGTGGCGGGGGTCACGGGTGACGTATCTGACACGCTGCCGACTGTTTGGCTCTCCTGGTCGTTCACTCTGGCAGGATGGTCGTGATGAAGGTGCCGATTGACGGGCTTCAAGACAGGCTCACCGGGTACCTCCGCCGCAGGAAGGTCGCGGACCTTCCCGGGGTGACGGCAGTGGCGAGAATCGATCGGCGGACCAAGAGGCTGACCAAGCGCCTCAGGGCCGGGGAAATCGCGATTATCGATCACGTTGACGTTGACCGGGTTAGCGCGGAGGCGCTTGTCGCGTGCGGGGCGGCAGGCGTCGTCAACATCGCCGCGGGCATCAGCGGCCGTTACCCCAACCTGGGCCCGCAGATCATCGTTGACGCCGGAGTGCCGTTCGTGGACAACGCCACCTCCGAGCTGTTCGAGCGGATCAAGGACGGAGACCTGGTCCGGCTGCACGAGGGCGTCGTCTACCTCGACGAGGAGACGGTCGGCAAGGGCGACGTGCAGACCCCCGAGTCCGTCGAGGCCGCGATGACCGAGGCGCGGGCCGGGCTGACCGTGCAGATCGAGGCGTTCGCGGCCAACACCATGGAGTACGTCCGCCGCGAGCGTGACCTTCTCATCGATGGGATCGGCGTTCCCGACATCCGGACCGTCATGGAGGGCAGGCACGTCCTCATCGTGGTGCGCGGCTACCACTACAAGGAGGACATCGCCGCCCTCCGCCCCTACATCCGTGAATACCGCCCGGTCATGATCGGGGTGGACGGCGGGGCCGACGCGCTGCTGGAGGCCGGTTACCTGCCGGACATCATCGTCGGCGACTTCGACTCGGTCTCCACCAAGGCGCTCACCACCGGTGCCGAGCTGGTCGTGCACGCCTACCGCGACGGCAGGGCGCCGGGGCTGGAACGGGTCCAGCAGCTCGGCCGCAGCGCGGTGATCTTCCCGGCGATCGGTACCAGCGAGGACATCGCCATGCTGCTCGCCGACGACAAGGGCGCCGACCTCATCGTCGCCGTCGGCACCCACGCGACGCTGGTGGAGTTCCTCGACAAGGGGCGCTCCGGCATGGCCAGCACCTTCCTCACCCGCCTGCGGGTGGGCAGCAAGCTCGTCGACGCAAAGGGCGTCAGCCGGCTCTACCGAAGCCGGATCTCCACCCCGTCCCTGCTCCTGCTCGTCGCCACCACGCTGATCACCATGGGAGTGGCGATCGTCGTCTCTCCGGTGGGCAAGATCTGGCTGGACAGCGTCCGCGACGTCTGGAGCAGCTTCATCTTCTGGCTGGTCGGACTCTTCTCGTGATCGATTTCCGCTATCACCTCGTCTCCATCGTCGCGATCTTCCTCGCGCTGTCGGTGGGCATCGTGCTGGGCACCACCCTCCTCGAGGACCCCGTCATCAAGGCGAGCGAGGGCCTGGCCAACCAGCTCCGCGAGGGCAACAACGAGCTCCGCACCCAGGTGGAGGCCCTGCAGAGGCGGGAGGCGGGCAACGACGCCTTCGTGGCCGCCGACACCCCCCGGCTGGTCCAGGACGCGCTCGTGGGCAAGCGGGTCGTGGTCGTCGAGGCACCGGGCGCCACGGTGAGCGTGCGTGAGTCGGCGCAGCAGGTGATCGAGGAGGCCGGGGCGATCGTGACCGGCCGGATCACCCTCACCGAGAGGTACATCGATCCCACCCAGACGGGTTTCGTCGACAAGCTGGCCGTCGGGGCCAAGGCCGCCGAGACCGTCTTCCCCGTCGAGGGCACGGCATACGACAAGGCGGCCCAGGTGCTCGCCGACGCGATCGTGACCAGCGACCCCGTCCAGGCGGGCAAGGAGCACCCGGCCGGCGTGGGCATCCTCGACGCCTTCCAGCGCGCCGGTCTGCTCACCATCACCGACGACCCCGCCAAGCGCGCGGAACTGGCCCTGATGATCGCCCCCGCGGAGGCGTACACCGGAGAGACCGCCGCCGGGCGGGCGAGCGCGCTCGTGGCACTGGCGCTGGGCCTCGACGAGGTGGGCCAGGGCACGGTACTGGCCGGTACGCAGACCTCCGCCGCGGCCGGTGGGATCATCACCGCGCTCCGTGAGGAGACCTCCTTCACGGAGAAGGTCTCCAGTGTCGACACCGCGGATATGCCCGCGGGGCGGGTCGTGGTGGTCTACGCTCTCCGAGAGCAACTGGCCGGGCTCGCCGGTCAGTACGGCATAGGCTCCGGCGTCTCTGGTATCAAGCCCAGCGCGACGCCCACCCCCACGGCCGTCACGGCCACCTCCGGAGGATGACCCGATGGCTCGTCGTGCTTTTCTCGGTGCCCTCACCGGTGCGCTCCTCGGCGCGGTCGCCGCGCGTGCCGCGTACGCGGCCTTCACCCGCAGGCCTCCGGTCGGCGATGTGGAGACCTGGGCGCGCACGAACCACAGGGGCGAACCGATCACCCTGCTCGAGGGCCCGGCGTTCGTCGCCGGCGCCGGTGCCGCGGCGGCCGTGATCCCCGGCCTGACCGGCAGGGCTCGGGTGGCGGCGCTGCTGGCCGCGGTGGGGGCCGGCGGCCTCGGTGCCTACGACGACCTTTACGGCGCGACCTCCTCCAAGGGATTCAAGGGGCATCTGAGCGCCCTGGCCAAGGGGGAGGTCACCAGCGGGGCCGTGAAGATCCTCGGTATCGGCGCGACCGGCCTGGCCGCCGCGGCCGCCACCTCCCGCGCGCCCCTCGACGTCGCCGTCAACGGCGCGCTGATCGCCGGGAGCGCCAACCTGGCCAACCTCTTCGACCTGCGTCCCGGGCGTGCCGTCAAGGTGGGCCTGCTCGCCGGCGCACCCCTGCTCGCCGCGGCTCTGCTCAGGGACGACCCGGTCCCGGCCACCCTGGCCGCGCTTCCCATGGGCGCCGCCGCCGCGCTGCTGCCCGAGGACCTCGGCGAGCGGGCCATGCTCGGCGACGCGGGGGCCAACGCGCTGGGCGCGCTTGTCGGCCTGGCCGCCGCCGTCACCCTGGGCCGTCCGGGACGCCTGGCCGTGCTCGGCACAGTGGTCGCGCTGACCGCCGCCTCGGAGAAGGTCAGTTTCACCAAGGTGATCGCGGGCAACCCCGTCCTGCACCGCTTCGACATGCTGGGCCGTCGTCCCGTGGAGCAGGCACCCGCCACCCGATGAGCAGCAGGATCGCCCAGGGGATCGCGGGAGCGGCACTTCTCATCGGGATCGTTACCGTCCTGGCCCGGCTCGTCGGGTTCGGCCGCTATCTCGTCCAGTCGCAGACCGTCGGCAACCTCTGCCTGAGCACCGCCTACAACACCGCCAACTACGTGCCCAACATCGTCTTCGAGCTGGTGGCGGGCGGCGCGCTGGCCGGGATGGTGGTGCCGGTGCTGGCCTCGGCGGCCTCCAGGGCCGACGACGACCCCGAGGCCAGGGCGGAGGCCGGCCAGATCACCTCGGCGCTGCTCACCTGGGTGATGCTCGTCATGGTGCCGCTGGCACTGCTCATCGTGGCGTTCGCCGGGCCGATCGTCGCGCTGCTGGTGGGCGACCCCGCTCCGTGTGACCTGGCCGAGGTCGTCGAGGTCGGCACCGGCATGCTCGTCATCTTCGCCCCCCGGATGATCTTCTTCGGGCTGGCAGTGGTCCTGTACGGCGTGCTCCAGGCACACCGGCGGTTCATGGGCCCGGCCCTGGCGCCGCTGGTCTCCAGCCTGCTCATCGTCGCCTCCCATCTGCTGTTCGGCGCGGTCAACGAGAAGGCCGCGGACCGGCTGACGGATTTGACCACCGCGGGGCAGCTCTCGCTCTCTCTCGGCGCGACCGTCGCCGCCGCCGCGATGGTGCTCACCGTCGTCGGCCCGGTGGCCAGACTCAGGCTCAGGTTGCGGCCCACCCTGTCGTTCCCTCCGGGGGTCGCCGCCCGGGCGCGGCGACTCGCCACGGCGGGCATCGCCGTGCTGATCGCGCAGCAGGTCACGCTGATCGTCGTCATCTTCCTGGCCAACAACCTGGGCGGCGAGGGGGCGCTGGGCGTCTACACCTACGCCTGGGCGCTGTACCAGCTGCCGTACGCGGTGCTCGTGATGCCGATCGCCACCAGTTCCTTCCCGGTGCTCTCCACCAGGGCGCAGGAGGGTGACCTGGCCGGGTTCAACGCCCTGACCTCGGCCACGACGCGGACCGTGCTGCTGGTGACGGGGCTCGCGGCCGGGGTGATGGCGGCGGTCGCCGTGCCGGTGTCGCGGGTGTTCCTGGAGGGAAGCCCAGGTGGAGCGCTCGCCGAGACCGAGATGGCCAGGGCGGTCGCGCTGTTCGCGCCAGGTGTGGTCGGGTACGCACTCATGCTGCACCTCGCCCGCATCCTGTACTCCTGCGGCTTGGGCCGGTCGGCGGCCGCCGCCTCGGTGGCCGGATGGGCCGTCGCGCTGGTGGCCCAGGTCGGGCTCGCCCACGCCGCCGCGGATCCGGCCGACGTGGTCGGGCAGCTGGCACTGGGCAGCACGATCGGCATGACCGTCGGCGGGCTGCTGCTGGCCCTCGCGGTGTTGCGCGCCAGGGGGAGGGCCGCGCTGGAGGGTACGCCGCGTACCCTCCTGGCGGCCCTGGTCGGCGGTGTCGCGGCCTGGGGGGCAGGCCTGGCCCTGGTCAACACTTTCGGGGCGGTGTCCAAGCCGGCCTACGTGGCGGTCGGACTGGCCGCCGCGACGGCCGGGGTGGCCGCGTTCGCGGCCGTGGCGATGATGGTCGACAGGCGAGACGCCCGGGCGCTGCTGGCACGACTGCGCGGGGGACCGGTGAAGGAGGGGAGCGGTTTTGACGGTTGATCAGGGGACGCGCGTGGCGTTCGTGCTGGGAACGAGCGAGGGAGGGGTCGGCAGGCACGTCGCCATGCTGGCCGGAGGGCTGGTGCGCGGCGGCCACCGGGTGGTCGTGGCGGGCCCCCCGAGCACGGAGCGGGCCTTCGGGTTCGCCGCACTCGGCGCGCGCTTCGTGCCGGTGCCGATCTCCGACCGGCCCCGCCCACTCGACGATCTACGGGCGGTCATGGCGCTCAGGACGCTGCGCGGGGCGCATGCCGTGCACGCCCACGGGCTGAGAGCCGGGGCGCTGGCGGCGATCGCGCTGGCCGGAACCGGAACCGGCCTGGTGGTGACCCTGCACAACGCCGCGACCGCGGGCGGCGTGGTCGGCGCGGTCTACGGCCTACTGGAACGGATCGTGGCCCGCCGCGCCGACCGGATCCTGGTCGTCTCCCCCGATCTGGGGGAGCGGATGGCCCACCTGGGGGCCAGGGGTGTCGAGGCCGCCGTGGTCCCGGCGCCCGCGCTGCCTCCTTCCGGGCGCGCGGCCGGGGACATCCGGCGGGAGCTCGGTACGGGAGAACGGGTGATCTTCCTGACGGTCGCCAGGCTTGCCCAGCAGAAGGGCCTGGAGACCCTGCTCGATGTGGCGAAGGCGCTGCCGGAGGTTCGCCGGGACGCGGAGCACGCGTCGGGGCCGGTGTTCCTGGTGGCGGGGGAGGGGCCGCTGCGAGCGGAGTTGCAGGAGCGGATCGACCGGGAGAACCTGCCGGTACGGCTGCTCGGTGCCCGTACCGACGTGGGGGACCTGCTCGGGGTGGCCAGGGCACTGCTGGTGCCGAGCCGCTGGGAGGGGCAGCCGCTCACCGTGCAGGAGGCCCTGCGGGCGGGTACGGCGGTCATCGCCACCGCGGTGGGGGGCATTCCGGCGATGGTGGGTGAGGCGGGGCTGCTGGTGCCGTACGGGGACGTCGCGGCGATGCGCGACGCGGTCGCGAGGATGCTCGCCGACGACGGTCTCGCGGAGGAACTGGCCGCTGCCGCCGCCAGGCGAGGCCGTGGGATGCCGGGTGAACCGGAGGCGCTGAAGGCGGTGCTCGCGGTCTACGCCGGGCTTTCCCCAAGGGGCTGAAAGGACCCGTTCGCGGTCCGCGCCAGATTTCCGAAGGGGGTTTGGCGCCTGGCGGCGGGCGAGGCCGGAAGCCCGATGGAACAGGCGGAGAGGTCGTGATGTTGGATTAGGCGCCACCATGCCGGAGACCTATACTGGCGTGTTTAGGGGGGGAGTATCCCTTCGCGGCAGTCTCGTCATCACGGTGTTGTCTCGCTCCACGAGGCCCCCGGGGCTGTCGGTCCGCGCTTCGACATATCTCAGTCGATGCCTCATGCGGGCGGGAGAGACCTCCGGCAGTCTGTCGTGCGCGCCGCCGGAGGTTTATCAGTTGTGATTGTTCCTGTCTGGGCATGGTTGGCCGTTATCAGCGGTTTGCTCATCGTTCTCGCCTTCGATCTGTGGATCGTCGACCGGGGCGAGCCGCGGGAGTTCTCCCTCAAGCAGGCCGGGTTCTGGGTCGGTTTCTACGTCACCCTCGCGGTGATTTTCGGTATCGTATTGTGGATCTTCGCGGGACCCACCTCCGCGGGACAGTTCTTCGCCGGCTACATCACCGAGTACAGCCTGAGCGTCGACAACCTTTTCGTCTTCTACATCATCATGACCCGCTTCGCGGTGCCGAAGATCTACCAGCACAAGGTGCTGCTGATCGGCATCCTGATGGCGCTGGTCATGCGCAGCGTCTTCATCGCCCTCGGCGCCGCCGCCCTGTCCAACTTCGGCTGGCTGTTCTACGTCTTCGGCCTGTTCCTGATCTACACCGCGGTCCAGCTCGTCCGTCAGTTCGGCCAGGAGGAGGACCTGCAGGAGAACGCGGTCCTGCGCTGGGCCCGGCGGGTGCTGCCGCACACCGACGACTACGTGGGTTCCAAGGTCGTCGTCAAGGTCAACGGCAGGCGCATGGTCACCCCGCTGCTGATCGTCATGATCGCCATCGGCACCACCGACCTGCTGTTCGCGCTCGACTCGATTCCGGCGATTTTCGGCCTGACCACCGACGCCTTCATCGTCTTCACCGCGAACGCGTTCGCGCTGATGGGTCTGCGCCAGCTCTACTTCCTGCTGGGAGGTCTGCTCCAGCGGCTGGTCTACCTCAGCTTCGGTCTCGCGTTCATCCTCGGTTTCATCGGGGTTAAGCTGATCCTTGAGGCGCTGCACTCCAGTGGCGTCTCCTGGGCTCCCGAAGTGCCGATCTGGGTGTCACTGTCGGTTATCGTCGTCACGATGGTCGTCACCACCGCGATCAGCCTGGCGAAGGTCCGGCGTGATGCTCGTGCAGGCAAGGAAAACACCACCCCGGCGAGTGTCGAGCAGGGCTAGCGAATCGGCGTGTGAGGCGCTTTGCTTGTCTCATTGCGCCTTATAAGGGCTAAGAGATGGGTAACATCCTGCCCCAGAGCGGGTAGACATACCGGTCTAATGCCGCAAGACATCACAAAAGGTTCCCTGTGTCCCACGATTCAGTAAGCCACCGGCCAGGTCCGCTGGGCCTGGCACGTGGCGTCTCCCCGTGGTTGCTCCCGACCGTGGCCGCCGCCACCGTGACCGCCCTGCTCAGCCGCCGTGACCGGCGCTGGGCGCTGGCGGCGGTTCCGCTGACCGCGCTCACCGGTGGGATGCTCTGGTTCTTCCGCGATCCGGATCGGACTCCGGGCACCGGGCGGATCCTGTCGCCCGCGGACGGTGTGGTGCAGAGCATCGATCCATGGCCGGACGGCCGGACCAGGGTGGCGATCTTCATGAGCCCACTCGACGTGCATGTCAACCGGGCGCCACTGGCCGGCACGGTCACCTCGGTGGAGCACGTTTCCGGGGGGTACCTGCCCGCGTTCAACAAGGACAGTGACACCAACGAGCGGGTCGTCTGGCACCTGGACACCGCGCTCGGCGACATCGAGTTCGTCCAGATCGCCGGCGCGGTCGCTCGCCGCATCGTGCCCTACGTGGCCGAGGGGGCGAAGGTCGCCAGAGCCGAGCGGATCGGCCTGATCAGGCTTGGCTCGCGGGTCGACGTCTACCTCCCCGAGGGGATCGCCCCGGCTGTCTCGGTGGGACAGCGGACCGTCGCGGGGGTGACCGGTCTTGACCACGGCTGACGCGAGCTGGCCGATGGACGAGACGGACGACGAGCCGCGAGGGCCCGTGGGCAAGGCGTTCCGCCTGTCGGCCGCCGACTCCCTCTCGCTTGGCAACGCCCTCTGTGGCTTCCTGGCGGTCTGCGTGCTCTCCTGGTCGGCGATCAACGCGCTGCAGGAGGGCAAGCCCTTCGCGGCCGACCCCCGGTTCTTCGGCACCGCCGTGGTGCTCCTGCTGATCGGTGCCACCTGTGACCTGTTCGACGGCCTGGTGGCCAGGAAGTTCCGCGCCTCGGCCATGGGCGCCGAGCTGGACAACCTCGCCGACGTGATCAGCTTCGGCTTCGCCCCCGCCTTCATGGTGGTCATCTGGGCGGGGTTCAATCAACAGATCCCGTTCCTGCTGGTGATGACCGCGGCGGCGTCCGTGCTGCTGGCCGGGGTCATCCGGCTGGCGCGTTTCGCCTGCGTGAAGACCAAGAGCGGCGACTTCATGGGCCTGCCCATCCCGATGGGCGCCATGACCGTGGTCTCGGTCGTACTGCTGTTCCCCCCGTCGACCTGGACGATCCTGCCCATCTTCGGCGTGGCGTATCTCATGGTGAGCCGGATCGAGTACCCCAAGCCCAAGGGCAACGTGGCCGCCGGGGTGCTCGCCTGGATGATGATCAATGTTGCCTGCCTGACCATCTGGGTCGCGGGCCTGGCCGGCGGCGACACGCTGATCAAGGTCGGGGCCGTCATGCAGATGACGATCGTGGCGGCCATCCCGCTGCGTGTCCTGATGTTCAAGCGGGAGAAGCGCAAGGAGCAGCGCAGGGCGTCCGCCGAAGTCGGCTGACCGCCGGAACCGCCCGCCGGGACCGGCGGTCCCCGCGGGCGGAGGATCCCCGGCGGCGCGGGCGGTGAGACCTCCGCGCCGCGAGCGTCACCAGCCCCGCTCGCGCCACTCGGGCAGGCTGGGGCGCTCGGCGCCGAGCGTGGTGTCCTTGCCGTGGCCCGGATAGACCCAGGTGTCGTCCGGCAGCCGGTCGAAGATCCGCTCTGACACGTCGGCGAAGAGCTGGGCGAACCGCTCGGGATCCTTGTTGGTGTTGCCGACGCCGCCGGGGAAGAGCGAGTCGCCGGTGAACAGGTGGCCGGGGTGGTACAGGGCGATCGAACCCGGGGTGTGCCCGCGCAGGTGGATCACCTCCAGGCCGACCTCGCCGACGGTGATCTCCTCGCCGTGCCCCACCTCCAGGTCCACCGGAACCGGCAGCCCCGGCGCGTCGAGCGGGTGGGCGATCACCGAGGCGCCGGTCGCCCTGGCGACCTCCTCCAGGGCCTGCCAGTGGTCGCCGTGCTGGTGGGTGGTGATGATCTTGCTGATCGGCCGGTCACCGATGAGCTCCAGCAGCCGGTCGGGCTCGGCGGCCGCGTCGATGAGCGCGCCGTCACCGGTCCGGGTGCAGCGGAGCAGGTAGGCGTTGTTGTCGAACGGGCCGACGGTCAGCTTGGCGATCGTCAGGCCGGGCAGTTCACGCAGGTCTGCGGGGCCGCCGACCTGCACATCACCGGTGTACGTCACGGGTTCTCCTCGGATGGTGTCACGGCAGGGCGGGGCGCGGGTGGTGCCCGCCCCCACCCTCATCATTGCCGCCCGGCGGGTGGTGCGGGGCATAAGGGGGGTGCTCCCACTGTTGAAACCGGGGACGACCTGCCACATCCAAGGGAAGACCGTACTCTGGAGAGGGCGGGGAATCCCTGAGCTCCGGACGCCGGCCCGGAAAATTGTCGGTCCCTCTCGCTAGTCTTCCCGCGACCGCTTCCAACCCTCTAAATCGACGTCGGGACTACTGTGGCTGACCGCCTCATCGTGCGTGGTGCACGTGAACACAACCTCAAGGACGTCTCGCTGGACCTCCCGCGAGACTCTCTGATCGTCTTCACCGGGCTGTCCGGCTCGGGCAAGTCCAGTCTGGCCTTCGACACGATCTTCGCCGAAGGCCAGCGCCGCTATGTCGAGTCACTGTCGGCCTACGCGCGGCAGTTCCTCGGGCAGATGGACAAGCCCGATGTCGACTTCATCGAGGGTCTCTCACCCGCGGTGTCGATCGACCAGAAGTCGACGAGCCGCAACCCGCGCTCCACGGTCGGCACGATCACCGAGGTCTACGACTACCTGCGCCTGCTCTGGGCGCGCATCGGCAAGCCGCACTGCCCCCAGTGCGGGCGGGCGATCGCCAGGCAGAGTCCCGAGCAGATCGTCGACCGGGTGATGGAGCTCCCCGAGGGCACCCGCTTCCAGGTGCTCGCCCCGGTGGTCCGCGGCCGCAAGGGCGAGTACGCCGAGCTTTTCAGCCAGTTGCAGGCCAAGGGCTTCGCCCGTGCCCGCGTCGACGGCACGGTGGTCCGGCTGGATGAGCCGCCGACGCTGAAGAAGCAGGAGAAGCACGACATCGAGGTGATCGTCGACCGCCTGGCGGTGAAGGAGGGCGCGAGCAGCCGCCTGACCGGCTCGGTGGAGACCGCCCTGCAGCTGTCGGGCGGGACGATCACCCTGGAGTTCGTCGACCTGCCCGAGGACGACCCGAACCGTGAGCGCTTCTACTCGGAGCACCTCTACTGCCCCTACGACGACCTGTCGTTCGAGGAGCTGGAGCCCCGCTCGTTCTCGTTCAACTCGCCCTTCGGCGCCTGTCCCGAGTGCACGGGCCTGGGCGTCCGCATGGAGGTCGACCCCGACCTGATCGTGCCCGACCCGGAGAAGCCGCTGGGCGAGGGCGCGATCTCCCCATGGGCCGGGGGTCACACCAGCGACTACTTCGTCCGCCTCGTCGAGGCGCTCGGCCTGAACATGGGGTTCAGCCTCGACACCCCGTGGGAGCGGCTGCCGAAGAAGGCGCAGAAGGCCCTGCTCTACGGTCACGACGAGCAGGTCCACGTCCGCTACAGCAACCGCTACGGCCGAGAGCGCTCCTACTACACCACCTTCGAGGGGGCCATCCCCTGGGTGCAGCGTCGCCACGGTGAGTCCGACAGCGACGGCATGCGCGAGAAGTACGAAGGCTACATGCGGGAGATCCCGTGCCCGGCCTGCGAGGGGGCCAGGCTCAAGCCGGTCTCGCTGGCCGTCACGGTCGACGGCCGCTCGATCGCCGAGGTCTCGGCGATGTCGATCGGCGACTGCGCGACGTTCCTGGCGGGGCTGACGCTGTCGGACCGTGACATGCACATCGCCGAGCGGGTGGTCAAGGAGATCAACGCCCGGATGGGTTTCCTGCTCGACGTGGGCCTCGACTACCTGACCATGGACCGGGCCTCAGGCACCCTCGCGGGTGGTGAGGCACAGCGCATCCGGCTCGCCACCCAGATCGGCTCCGGCCTGGTCGGTGTGCTGTACGTGCTGGACGAGCCCTCCATCGGCCTGCACCAGCGCGACAACCAGCGGCTGCTGGAGACCCTGATCAGACTGCGCGACATGGGCAACACGCTCATCGTGGTCGAGCACGACGAGGACACCATCGCCGCCGCCGACTGGGTGGTCGACATCGGCCCGGGGGCGGGCGAGCACGGCGGCCAGGTCGTCGTCTCCGGCACCGTGGCCGACCTGCTGGCCTCGGAGGAGTCGATGACCGGCGCCTACCTGTCCGGCCGCAAGACCATCGCCATCCCTCCCGTACGCCGCAAGCGCGACAGGAAGCGGCAGCTCACCGTGAAGGGCGCCCGCGAGCACAACCTCAAGGGCGTCGACGTGGAGTTCCCCCTCGGGCTGCTGACCGCGGTCACCGGGGTCTCGGGGTCCGGCAAGTCCACCCTGGTCAACGACATCCTCTACAACGCGCTGGCCAAGGAGCTGAACGGCGCGCGCACCGTCCCCGGCCGGCACGCGCGGGTCAACGGGATGGACCTGGTCGACAAGGTCGTGCATGTGGACCAGTCGCCTATCGGCCGCACGCCCCGTTCCAACCCGGCGACCTACACCGGCGTCTTCGACAAGGTCCGTGACCTGTTCGCGCAGACCACGGAGGCCAAGGTCCGCGGTTACCAGAAGGGGCGCTTCAGCTTCAACGTCAAGGGCGGCCGGTGCGAGGCGTGCTCGGGAGACGGCACCCTCAAGATCGAGATGAACTTCCTGCCGGACGTCTACGTGCCCTGTGAGGTCTGCCACGGGGCGCGCTACAACCGGGAGACCCTGGAGGTCCATTACAAGGGCAAGACGATCTCCGAGGTGCTCGACATGCCGATCGAGGAGGCCCTGGGCTTCTTCGACTCCATCCCGTCCATCAAGCGCTACCTGCAGACGCTTTACGACGTCGGCCTGGGGTACGTCAGGCTCGGCCAGCCCGCCACGACCCTGTCCGGCGGTGAGGCCCAGCGCGTCAAGCTCGCCTCCGAACTGCAGCGCCGCTCCACCGGTCGGACGATCTACGTGCTCGACGAGCCCACCACCGGCCTGCACTTCGAGGACATCCGCAGGCTGCTGGGTGTGCTGGGCAAGCTCGTCGACGGCGGGAACACGGTCATTGTCATCGAGCACAACCTCGACGTGATCAAGACCGCCGACTGGCTGATCGACATGGGCCCCGAGGGCGGCTCCAGGGGAGGCAGCGTGCTCGCCGTCGGCACGCCCGAGGACGTCGCCCTGGTCGACGAGAGCCACACCGGCCGCTTCCTGCGCAAGATCCTCGGTACCTGAAGGCCGGATTCAGGGCCGGGCTCCCCCGTCAATACCCTTGACGCGGGAGCCCGGTTCTGACGGGGATGACGTTGCGAGAAGGGCCGCAATGAGCATGCAGGAAACCTCCGCCATGCCTGCGCGCAGGCAGGTGATCGCCGCCGCGGGGGCCGTGGCGTGCGGGGCGGCGCTGGCCGGGTGCGGCAGCGGGGATCCCGCCGCCGCCATCGTGCCGCCGGGGATCAAGGGGAAGGTCATCGCGAGGACCGCCGACATCCCGGTGGGCGGCGGCAAGGTGATCACCAAGTGGAAGATCGTGATCACCCAGCCGACCTCTGGGGTGTTCAGGGCGTTCACGGCGAGCTGCCCGCACCGGGGGTGCGCGGTCGGGAGGGTCGGGGACGGCGTCATCCGCTGCCCCTGCCACGGCAGCGAGTTCGCCGCCGACTCCGGCAAATGCCTCAAGGGCCCGGCGGAGGCGCCGCTGGTCCAGTACGCGCTGAAGGTCGAGGGTGACGGGATCATCGTGGTCTGACGATTCGCGCCGCCTTCTCCTCCAGGGGGCGGATTTGTCGAGCTCGTCGGGCTCGTCGGGGTCGGTTTGCCGGGGCCGAAGTCCGCGATGAGGGTTTCCAGGGGGATTCTCCGAGTGATCCAGAAAGAGCGCCAAGGGGGTAATTCTTCACAGTCTCCTGACACGGCGTACGGCATGCTGAACCGTCATCGGGGTGCCAGCCGTACCTGAAGATGACGATCCTGGAGGAGATGCATGACTGAGACGACACGTCGTACGGTGATATTGGGTGCCGGAGGGGCCGGGGTGGCCGCGGTGCTGACCGCGTGCGGGAGCTCGGAAGAGCCCGCGGCGAGCGGCGGTGACGCCTCGTCGACCGCGTCCTCGCAGGCGCCGGAGGCCGGCGCGGGCGACTCAGGGGCGAACGCCCTGGCCAAGACCGCGGACATCCCCGAGGGGGGTGGCAAGGTCTTCAAGGACCAGAAGATCGTGATCACCCAGCCGGCCGCGGGCCAGTTCAAGGCGTTCAGCTCCGTCTGCACCCACCAGGGATGCGACGTGGACAAGGTCGTGGACGGCACCATCGACTGCCCGTGCCACGGCAGCAAGTTCAAGATCGCTGATGGTTCCGTGGCGGACGGCCCGGCCTCGAAGCCGCTGGAGGAGAAGGCGATCAAGGTGGACGGCGACTCCATCAGCCTCGCCTGAATCCGGTCATGGCTCCGCCGCCGGAAGGTTCGCCCCGGCGGTGAGGCCGCGCGTCACAGGTTCTTCGGGCGGGGTAGGACGTGCCGTGTGCGCGGGGGAGGGATCGGGGCTGCCCGGCCCGCGCACACGGCGGGCCCGGCCGGCGGGCCGGGCGCGGGAATCCCCGGCTTTCGAGCTTCGCGACCTCTGTGTCCCGCGTCGGATGACGACATCGGACACCGACCGGCGGCGATGGGCCGCCAGGGTCTTTTGAGCCTGGCGGACGTCAGGTGGTGATCCGTCCGCGACGGCGCGAGTCCGCGGGCGGAACCGTGCCGGGAAAAGCGTAAGGAAACCTGTCGGTCCGGGCCGATAGGCTTTCTGTGTGGCGAGATCTGTGGGTGGTCCGGCGAGTTTCCGGCCGAAGCCGGGGTCGATCCCCGAGTCCCCCGGCGTCTACCGGTTCAAGGACGCCGGAGGCCGGGTCGTCTACGTCGGCAAGGCCAAGAGCCTGCGCCAGCGGCTCAACTCCTACTTCGCCGACTTCGCGAGCCTGCATCCGCGCACCCAGACCATGCTCACGACCGCCGTGGACGTCGACTGGACCGTCGTCGGCACCGAGGTCGAGGCGCTCCAGCTCGAATACTCCTGGATCAAGGAGTACGACCCGCGGTTCAACGTCAAATACCGCGACGACAAGTCCTATCCCTACCTCGCGGTCACCATGGGGGAGGAGTTTCCCCGGGTCCAGGTGCTGCGCGGGGCCAAACGCAAGGGCATCCGCTACTTCGGCCCCTACTCCCACGCCTGGGCGATCAGGGAGACCGTCGACCTGCTGCTCCGGGTGTTCCCGATCAGGAGCTGCTCGACGGGGGTGTTCCGGCGGGCCGCGCAGGTCGGGCGCCCCTGCCTGCTGGGTTACATCGACAAGTGCTCCGCCCCCTGCGTCGGCCGGGTCACCGCCGAGGAGCACCGGAAGCTGGCCGACGACTTCTGCGAGTTCATGGCCGGCAACACCGGCCGGTTCGTCAAGCGGCTGGAGCGCGAGATGCGCGAGGCCGCCGCCGAACAGGAGTACGAGCGGGCGGCCAGGCTGCGCGACGACATCGGAGCCCTGCAGCGGGCGATGGAGAAGCAGGCGGTGGTCCTCGGCGACAACACCGACTGCGACGTGATCGCCCTTGCGGAGGATCCGCTGGAGGCCGCCGTCCAGGTCTTCTACGTCCGTGACGGGCGCATCAGGGGCCAGCGCGGCTGGGTGGTGGACAAGGTCGAGGAGGCCACGCCCGGCGAGCTGGTCGAGCAGTTCCTCCTGCAGATGTACGGTGACGCGGCCGCCGAGGCGCTGCCCAGGGAGGTGCTGGTCCCCGTCCTGCCCCCCGATACGGAGGCGGTTTCCGAGCTGCTCGGCGAGCACCGCGGGGCCAGGGTGGAGATCAGGGTTCCGCAGCGGGGCGACAAGAGGTCGCTGATGGAGACCGTCGAGCGCAACGCCGTGGAGTCCCTGAAACAGCACAAGCTCAGGCGGGCCAGCGACCTGACCGCGCGGAGCAGGGCGCTGCAGGAGGTCGCCGACGCCCTCGGCCTGGACCAGGTGCCGCTCCGCATCGAGTGCTACGACGTCTCCCACATGCAGGGCACCGACGTGGTGGCCTCCATGGTGGTGTTCGAGGACGGCCTGGCCCGCAAGAGCGAGTACCGCAGGTTCTCGGTGCGCTCCACCGAGGGCGACGTCGCCTCCATCTACGAGGTGATCTCCCGACGCTTCAAGCGCTACCTGGAGGAGCGCTCGGCCACCGGGGATCTCGACGCCGACGCCATGGCAGAGCCCGGCGAGGGGCCGGGCGAGGGACTGCGGACGCCGGGCATCGACCCGGAGACCGGCAAGCCGCGCAAGTTCGCCTACCCGCCCAACCTGGTCGTCGTCGACGGCGGGCCCGCGCAGGCCGCGGCGGCCCGCAGGGCGCTCGACGAACTGGGCGTCGACGACGTGGCGGTGTGCGGCCTGGCCAAACGGCTGGAGGAGGTCTGGCTGCCCGGTGAGGACCTGCCGGTGATCCTCGCCCGCTCCAGCGAGGCCCTTTACCTTCTTCAGCGGGTACGCGACGAGGCTCACCGCTTCGCCATCACCTACCATCGATCCAAGCGGTCGAAGAGCGTCAAGGAAAGCGCTCTGGACGAGGTTCCCGGACTCGGCCCGGCCCGCAGGCAGGCGTTGATCAAGCATTTCGGATCGGTGAAACGGCTGCGGGAGGCGACCGCGGCGCAGATCTGCGAGGTTCCCGGGATCGGCCCCTCGACGGCCGAGACGATCGTGTCGGTCTTGAAGGGGCAGAACCCATGAGCGAAAGAGAGTCCGCGTTCGTCCTCGTCACCGGAATGTCGGGGGCGGGGCGGAGCACCGCCGCCAAGGCTCTGGAGGATCTGGGGTGGTTCGTCATCGACAACCTGCCGCCGGGGCTGCTGTTCGCCATGGCCGAGGAGGCGGGGCGGGTCAAGCTGGCCGCCGACAAGGTGGCCGCGGTGGTCGACGTGCGCAGCCTGGCCTTCACCAGCGACCTCAACAGTGCCATCGAGGAGCTGGAGGGGCGCGGCGTCGGCGTGCGGGTGGTGTTCCTCGAGGCCAGTGACGAGGAGCTGGTCCGCAGGTTCGAGAACGTCCGCCGCCCGCACCCGCTGCAGAGCGACGGCCGGCTGGTCGACGGGATCGCCCGCGAGCGCGGCATCCTGCGTGAGGTCCGGGCCAACGCCGACCTGGTGATCGACACCTCCAACCTCAACGTCCACGAGCTCAGGGGGAAGATCGTCGCCTTCTTCGGTGGCGAGGACCGTCCGGGCCTGCGGGTCAACGTCGTCTCCTTCGGCTACAAGTACGGCCTGCCGGTCGACGCGGACATGGTCGTCGACTGCCGGTTCCTGCCCAATCCCCACTGGGTTCCCGAACTTCGCCCCATGAACGGTCTGGACGCGCCCGTACGGGAGTACGTTCTCAACCAGGCGGGTGCGAAGGAACTTCTGGACGCCTACGACGAGGTGTTCGCCATCATCGCCTCCGGCTACACCCGCGAGGGCAAGAGCTACGCCACGCTCGCCGTCGGCTGCACCGGGGGCAAGCACCGCAGCGTCGCCATGGCCGAGCAGATCGGCGGCCGGCTGCGGGATCGGGGTGGCATGGAGGTGCAGGTAAGCCATCGGGATGTGGGCCGGGAGTGAATGAAGGTCTCAAGGTCGTCGCGCTGGGTGGAGGACACGGGCTGTACGCCTCGCTGTCGGCACTGCGGAGGGTCACCTCCCGGCTGACGGCGGTGGTCACCGTGGCCGACGACGGAGGCTCCAGCGGCCGTCTCCGCCGCGAGTTCGGCGTGCTGCCCCCGGGAGACCTGAGGATGGCGCTGGCCGCCCTGTGCGGTGACGACGAGTGGGGCCACACCTGGAGCGAGGTCGTCCAGCATCGCTTCCGCAGCGACGGTGACCTGAACGGCCACGCGATCGGCAACCTGCTGATCGTGGCGCTCTGGGAGCGCCTGGGCGACACGGTCGCCGGACTCGACTGGCTCGGGCGGCTGCTCGGCGCGCACGGGCGGGTGCTGCCGATGTCCTCGGTGCCACTCGACATCGCCGCCGAGGTGGAGCTGGACGGCCTGGTGAGCACGGTGCGCGGCCAGGTGGCCTGCGCGCTCACCCCGGGCCGGGTCCGGGCCATCTCGCTGGTCCCCGAGGACCCGCCGGCGTGCCCCGAGGCCGTCGAGGCGGTCCTCGACGCCGACTGGGTGGTGTTCGGCCCCGGCTCGTGGTTCACCAGCGTGCTGCCCCACCTGAAGGTGCCCGAGCTGGCCGAGGCGTTGCACACCACCCGCGCGCGGCGCCTGGTCGCGCTGAACCTCGCTCCCCAGGCGGGGGAGACCGACGGTTTCTCCCCCCAGAAACACCTGGAGGTGCTGCGCCAGCACGCGCCCTCCCTGGAGGTGGACGTGGTCGTCGCGGACACCGGCGTGGCCGACGACGGTGAGGAGCTGGAGAAGGCCGCGGCCGGTCTCGGCGGGAGGCTGGTCCTGGCCTCCGTGGCGGATGAGGACGGCTCGCCGCGACACGATGCACAACGTCTTGCCTCCGTCCTGGACGAGATTTTCCGTGCGAAGCGTTGATCCTGGTCAGCGGTGCCCAGGAGTGCGAGAAACTGCTGTGAGCCCGATTCATCTCGAGCCGCATGGGGTCTGTATGGGGGAGGACGAACGCGCATGGCGATGACAGGTGTGGTCAAGGACGAGCTGAGCAGGTTGACGGTCCTGAAGCCTTGCTGCCGTAAGGCCGAGGTGTCGACGCTGCTGCGGTTCGCGAGCGGGTTGCACCTGGTGAGCGGCCGGATCGTGATCGAGGCCGAGCTGGACACCAACGTCACCGCCCGGCGGCTCATCAAAGACATCGGTGAAGTTTTCGGGCACAAGGCGGAGGTGCTCGTGCTGGCCCCGGCAGGGTTGCGCAAGGGATCGCGCTACCTCGTGCGGGTCTACCGCGACGGGGAGGCGCTGGCCCGCCAGACCGGCCTGATCGACAATCACGGGCGCCCGGTCCGCGGCCTGCCCCGCCAGGTCGTCGCCGGGGCGGCCTGCGATGCCGAGGCGGCCTGGCGGGGGGCGTTCCTGGCGCACGGCTCGCTCACCGAGCCCGGGCGCTCGATGTCGCTGGAGGTCACCTGCCCGGGGCCCGAGGCGGCGCTCGCGCTGGTCGGGTCGGCGCGGCGGCTGAAGATCCATGCCAAGGCCCGCGAGGTGCGCGGCGTCGACCGGGTGGTGGTCCGTGACGGCGACGCCATCGGCGCGCTGCTGACCAGGCTGGGCGCCCACGACAGCGTGCTGGCCTGGGAGGAGCGGCGGATGCGCCGCGAGGTCCGGGCGACGGCCAACCGGCTGGCCAACTTCGACGACGCCAACCTGCGCCGCTCGGCCCGCGCCGCGGTCGCCGCCGGAGCCAGGGTCCAGCGGGCACTGGAGATCCTCGGGGAGGAGGCCCCGGAGCACCTGGTGATCGCCGGCCGCCTGCGGGTGGAGCACAAGCAGGCGTCCCTGGAGGAGCTCGGCCAGCTCGCCGACCCGCCCCTGACCAAGGACGCCATCGCCGGTCGCATCCGCCGCCTGCTGGCCATGGCCGACAAGCGCGCTCAGGACATCGGCATCCCCAACACCGAGGCCAATCTCACCGTCGACATGCTGGCCCCCTGACGCGCTCCCCGATCCGAAAGGGCGGCGCCGCGCTCCCGGTGACCGCACCGGGAGAGCGGCGGGCCCGGTGCGGCCGCGGCTCCGGTACGTGCCGTCAAAGCCCGCTCAGGGCTGCTTCCTGGGAGCGAAGTAGTCCACCCGGTCGGCCTCGTCCGGCTGCGGGACGGACGAGGCGGCGTGGGCTTCGCGGGCGGCCTTGACTCTTCTGCTCACGAAGCCGAAGCCCGCGTAGGCGGCGATCGCCCAGAACAGCAGTGACTTGGGATCGTGCCTGAGATCCTCGGGGAAGGTGTTGAGAACCTGGGTCAGCGCCGAGCCGTAGTCGTCGCCGGAGGCTCGTACCCAGATGATCACGTATCCGGCGACCTGGCCGAGCGCGGCGCCGATCAGGGAGAAGAGGGCGGCCAGCGGCGGCAGCACCGGGCTCGTCGGCCTGACCGCCATCATGGCGAGGCCGACGAGGAGACCGACGCCGATGGCGGCGAAGCCGATCTCGTACCCGCTGAAGCCGATGAGCGCGCCGTAGGCCGCGGCACCGACCACGGTGGCGCCGAGACCGGTAAAAATACCTGGTAGAAGCCCGTTTGCCAGATGTGGATCGTTATCCGTCATGACAGCTCCTCGTGAGGTCTAAGGGATTTCCGGTGACGGGTCGGGCACTCTACTTGAATGGGGCGATACCTGTTCATGGGTTAAGGAATAACGGACCTCCCCCCTCCAGTGGTCTACACCAATTTAGGTCCGATAAGGTTCGTGGTTGAGGTTTCAGCCCGCCCCAAGTCGCCGGTCCTCACGACTGGCGCACCGACGTACGAGGAGATCGGCACCGTGACCATCCGCGTAGGCGTCAATGGATTCGGCCGCATCGGCCGCAACTTCTGGCGCGCGGTCGCTGCCAGCGGCAAGGACATCGAGATCGTGGCGGTCAACGACCTGACCGACAACGCCACGCTCGCCCACCTGCTGAAGTACGACAGCATTCTTGGCCGCCTGCCGTACGAGGTGAAGAGCACCGCCGACGAGATCATCGTCGACGGCAAGACCATCAAGGCCTTCGCCGAGCGCGACCCCGCCAAGCTGCCCTGGGGTGACCTGGGTGTGGACGTCGTGGTGGAGTCGACCGGCTTCTTCACCGACGCGAACAAGGCCCGAGTGCACGCCGAGAACGGCGCCAAGAAGGTCATCATCTCGGCTCCGGCCAAGAACGAGGACGTCACCGTCGTGATGGGCGTCAACCACGACAAGTACGACCCGGCCAAGCACACGGTCATCTCCAACGCCTCCTGCACCACCAACTGCCTGGCGCCGATGGCCAAGGTCCTCAACGACACCTTCGGTATCGAGAAGGGTCTGATGACCACCATCCACGCCTACACGCAGGACCAGAACCTGCAGGACGCCCCGCACAGCGACCTGCGCCGCGCCCGCGCCGCCGCGATCAACATCGTGCCGACCTCGACCGGTGCGGCCAAGGCCATCGGCCTGGTGCTGCCCGAGCTCAAGGGCAAGCTCGACGGTTACGCGCTGCGGGTGCCGATCCCCACCGGCTCGGCCACCGACCTCACCGTCGAGGTCGGCCGCGAGACCACGGTCGAGGAGGTCAACGCCGCACTCAAGGCCGCGGCCGAGGGCGAGCTCAAGGGCTACCTCACCTACACCGAGGACCCGATCGTCTCCTCCGACATCGTCACCGACCCCTCGTCCTGCATCTTCGACTCCGCCCTCACCAAGGTGATCGGCAACCAGGTCAAGGTCGTCGGCTGGTACGACAACGAGTGGGGCTACTCCAACCGTCTCGCCGACCTCATCGAGCTGGTCGGCGCCGACCTCTGATGAAGGACATCTCCGAGTTCGACGTGGACGGTCGGCGCGTCCTGGTACGCGCCGACCTCAACGTCCCCCTGGAGGGGGACGTCATCACCGACGACGGCCGCATCCGCGCCTCGGTGCCGACGATCGAGGAACTCGCCCGCAAGGGCGCCCGCGTGATCGTCGTCGCGCACCTGGGGCGTCCCAAGGGCAAGCCGAACCCGGAATACTCCCTGGCCCCCGTCGCCAAGCGGCTGGGTGAGCTCCTGGGCGCGGACGTCGCCTTCGCGACCGACGTGGTCGGGAAGTCGGCCCAGGAGGTCGTGGAGGCGCTTCAGGACGGCCAGGTGGCCCTGCTGGAGAACCTGCGCTTCGAGCCCGGCGAGGAGTCCAAGGACGACGCCGAGCGGGCCGAGTTCGCGGCCAGGCTGGCCGCTCTCGCCGACCTCTACGTGGGCGACGGCTTCGGCGCGGTGCACCGCAGGCACGCCAGCGTCTACGACGTGCCCGCCCTGCTGCCGCACGCCGCGGGCCGGCTGGTCCTGGCCGAGGTCGAGGTGCTCAAAAGGCTGACCGAGACCACCGAACGGCCGTACGTCGTGGTGCTGGGCGGCGCGAAGGTCTCCGACAAGCTCGGGGTCATCGGCAACCTGCTCACCAAGGTCGACAGGCTTCTCATCGGCGGCGGCATGGCCTACACCTTCCTGAAGGCACAGGGGTACGAGGTGGGCGGGTCGCTGCTCCAGGAGGACCAGCTCGACCAGGTGCGGGGCTTCCTGGACGAGGCGGCCAAGCGCGGCGTGCAGCTCGTCCTGCCGGTCGACGTGCTGGCGGCCACCGAGTTCGCCGAGGACGCCGAATACGAGGTGGTCGACGCCACCGCGATCCCGGCCGACCGCCAGGGCCTCGACATCGGCCCGCGCACCCGCGAGCTGTTCGCGAGCAAGCTGGCCGACGCCGAGACCGTGTTCTGGAACGGCCCGATGGGCGTCTTCGAGTTCGAGGCGTTCTCCGGCGGAACCCGCGCGGTCGCCGAGGCGTTGATCGGCTCGGAGGCCTTCACGGTCGTCGGCGGGGGAGACTCGGCCGCCGCCGTGCGCAGACTCGGCCTGCCCGAGGACGGGTTCTCGCACATCTCCACCGGTGGCGGGGCCAGCCTGGAATACCTGGAGGGCAAGACCCTCCCCGGACTTGTGGCGCTGGAGAGGTAGAAGTCAAATGAGCACCGCTCGCAAGCCGCTCATAGCCGGCAACTGGAAGATGAACCTCAACCACCTTGAGGCCATCGCCCACACCCAGAAGCTCGCCTTCGCGCTGGGCGACAAGGACTTCGACCGGGCCGACGTGGCCGTGCTGCCGCCCTTCACCGATCTGCGCAGCGTGCAGACCCTGGTGGACGGCGACAAGTTGCGGATCCTCTACGGTGCCCAGGACCTGTCGCAGCACGACGGCGGCGCCTACACCGGTGAGATCTCCGGGGCCATGCTCGCCAAGCTCGGCTGCACCTTCGCCACGATCGGGCACTCCGAGCGCCGCCAGTACCACCACGAGGACGACGACGTCGTCAACGCCAAGGTGCAGGCGGCCTACCGGCACTCGCTCACCCCCATCCTGTGTGTGGGGGAGGGGCTGCCGGTGCGCCAGGCGGGCGGCCAGGTGGCCTACAGCCTCGCGCAGCTCGAAGGGGCGCTTCGCAAGGTCACCGCCGAGCAGGTCGCCTCAATCGTGCTCGCCTACGAGCCCGTCTGGGCGATCGGCACCGGCGAGGTGGCCACCCCCGACGACGCGCAGGAGGTCTGCGGGGCCCTCCGGGAGCGACTCGCCGAGCTGTACGACACCGATGTGGCCGCGGGTGTCCGTATCCTTTACGGTGGGTCGGTCAAGTCTGACAACATCGCGGGCATCATGGCACAGCCCGATGTCGACGGTGCCCTGGTCGGTGGCGCGAGCCTCGATGCCGGGGAATTCGTCAAAATTTGCCGTCTTGGCGAATTGTCGAGTTGACTGCTCCATTTGGGGGGTGTGATTTGACAGCACGTCATACCCTCTTAGAGCAGGTTTGAATCGTCACGCCTCTGGCGTACACAAGGGTCGTGCCCGGACGCGGGACACGCGCACATAGGGAACAGGTCAACGGTGACAATCGGAATCTCCATCGCCCTCATCCTGTCGAGCTTGCTGATGATGCTGCTCGTCCTGCTCCACAAGGGCAAGGGCGGTGGTCTCTCGGATCTGTTCGGTGGCGGTTTCTCGTCGTCGTTCGGAGGCTCCTCCGTGGTGGAGCGCAACCTTGACAGGCTCACCGTCATCACCGGTGTGGTCTGGTTCGTCTGCATCATCGCGCTGGGCCTGCTCCTGAGGCCCTGACCCGGCTTCGACAGGCGTGACAGTGGTTCAGTCCCCGCATCCCCAAGCGGCGGGGCCATCGAGCAAGGAGTTCATCCGTGGGTAGTGGCAACGCGATCCGTGGCAGCCGTGTCGGTGCCGGCCCGATGGGGGAGGCGGAGCGTGGCGAGGCGGCCCCCCGTGTGCGGGTCCCTTTCTGGTGCGCGAACATGCATGAGACGCGCCCCAGTTTCGCCAGCGACGCGGCCGTTCCCGAGTTCTGGGACTGCCCCCGGTGTGGTCTCCCCGCAGGTCAGGACGAGGCCAACCCGCCCGCGCCGCCGCGTAACGAGCCTTACAAGACGCACCTCGCGTATGTGAAGGAACGTCGCAGCGACAAGGACGGCGCACAGATCCTGGCCGAGGCCCTGGAGCGGCTGCGCTCCTCCTCGCGCCCGATCTACTAGCCGCTCGGCTTACAGCACGACCCTGGAAGGCTCCTGCGGAGATCATCCGCGGGGGCCTTTCGTATGCCCGGCGGCTCACCGAACGCTCGGCCTCGGCGCAGGCGCAGGCGACCGCCCCTTCCCGATCATTCCATCGCCTTTTACGCTTGGGTGAGCACATCCAGAGGCACGTCATGGCGGACGATTCTGGCTGCCGGCATGACGCCGCGCCCACCTGGCGGAGGCGAGTGAATGAGCACGGTGGCCGAAGAGCCGGAATCCTCCCGTCCGTCTTCCGGAGATCTGGCCGAGCTGGCCGCCTCGCTGCCGAACCCGCCCGACGACGCAGTGGTCCGGGTGCTGATCGGCCGGGGCGCGGAGTCCGGTGCGTCGCTCGCCGCGCTCGTCGCCGGCGGAGACCTGGACGACCTCGCCGACGCGGATCGGGCGGTGGCAGGCGAGCTGGCGGCGCACGCGGTGCTGTCCACGATCACCTCCGACGCCGCCGAGCGGGCGGGACTCATCGAGGCCGGGCTGGCGACGCCCGGTGCGGTCGCGGCCCTGCCCCGCGCCGAGTTCCGTGCCGTCGCGGGCGCGCTCGGCGAGCGGACGGCTGATCGCCTCCATGGCGTGGCCACCGCCCAGGCCGCGGTCCTGAACGGCCTCGCGACGGCGCGCAGGGTTGACGGTCTCGGGCGATCGGCCGCCGACGGCGCCGACTGCGGCTGCTCGGACTGCCTGGCGGCGACCAGCCCGCTGGCGTACCTGGCCGATCTGCTCGGCTACGCGGGACAGCGACTCGGCTACGCGGAGAGCGGCGGCCTGGCCGTCGGCGCGTTCGGGGCGGCCCGGATCGAGGAGCTGATCCGGCAGCCGCTCAAGGACTTGGCCGCCGACTGCGACGCCGGCGAGCAGGACGTCAACCAGGTACGGCTCTGCGTGGAGAGCCTGCTCCGCCTCATCGGCCGGGAACTGCGTGAGCGGCCGGACGTCGCGCCCTTCGGCCTGCGGCACCGGATCAGCTACGTGTTCGCCGCCGACCTGGACGGCGACCTCCAGGACGAGCTGGTGATCGGGTTCGACCACGACCCCCTGTGCCTGACGTCGACCGAGCCGGAGCCCCGGTCCGGGTTCTGGGTGATGCGCCTGGACAAGGCGACCGGACGCTGGGGGCATCTGCGGCCGCGGCCGGGACCGCTGGCGGAGGCGTTCCTGTTCCCACCCGGTGTGCGCGCGTCCTCGGGCTTCGGCGCCCGGCTGCGGCCCGACGACGACCCGTCGCTGCGCGCCGAGCGCGCCCAGGCGGTCTTCCTGCTGGACGAGCCCGGCCAGGACGCGCAGCGGCTGTGGGCGCTCGGCTACGACCCGAAGGCCGACGACGACGCCTGGCAGCACGTGTCGCCGCACATCGTCGATGCCGTGGGCGCCGACCTGGCCTTCCCGCCGTGGGCGACGGGCCGGATCTTCGCCGCCGACGTGGACGCGGACGGTCGCGACGAGCTGGTCTCGTACGGTGAGGCGCCACCCGCGTCGCCCGGCGGCCCGCCGCGGACGAGCGCCTTCTGCGTGTACGACCTCGTGGGCCGCGACTGGCGGGCGCTCGCCCCGCCGGACAGTCCCGACGACGTGGCGTTCGTCTGCGCCGACGCGGCCATGTGGCCGTACCCGGTGCGGAGCGCGGCGGGCGGGCACGTCAGCCAGACCGGGGGCCACGAGATCGTCGCCATCCCCGACGCCCCGGGGAACTTCGGCAACAATCTGTGGATCTTCACCTACGACCCGGCAGCCGAGCGGTGGTCGCACCTGGTCCAGAACAGCGGGCTGGATCTCGAGGCCGACCTCGACGCCGACCCGATCAGGCCCTTCGCCACCGACATCGCGCTGGTGGGGAGCGTCACCGGGCTCAACAGCACCGAGGTGGTCGTCGCGCCGCGGCCGTGGCCGGGCGCCGACGTCAACCGGTTCACCGTCTTCCGCCACACGGCCCCGGAGCCGGGTGACCCGTTCACCGAGATCGGCGTGATCGACTGCGCGCCCACCGAGTTCGGCCCGATCGACGTGGCGCTGCTCGCCGACGTCGACGACGACTCCCGCGACGAGCTCGTCGTGCTCTCCCACCGGCGGATCGCGCCAGGCCGCGAGGAGTACTGGGCCTGGGTCATGACCAGCGAGGACGACGGCACCTGGCGTCACCTGTCCCCGATCCCCGGCCACGGGTCCGGGGCCGACCTGGTGTGGACCGCGGACGGAGGGATGCCCGCGCCGACCGTGCTGGCCGCGGACGTCGACGGCGACGGCTGCCCCGAGCTGGTCTTCGCGGGCGGCGACTCGGCGCAGATCTGGGTGCTGAAATACGGCGAGGCCGGATGGCGGCACCTGTCGCCGGTCATCCCGGCCGACGTGGACGTCGGCTACCTGCGGTCGGCCTACGAGCGCCTGCTGGCCGAGCACGGGACCTCCTACGAGGAGATCAGGCAGGCGAGGGGCGCGGCCCCCGGAGACCGGCGAAGGCTCGCCGAGCGGCTCGGCCTCCCCCTCGGCGGGGCGCGGCCCGACACGCTGGACGAGCTCATGCTGGACGGGGCCGGGCTGAGCCAGGATCGGCTGGAGGAGCTGTTCGGCCTGCCGTCCTTCCTCCGCGACCCGCTGGGGGACGGGCTGACGCTGGGCGGCGACCGGGCCCGGGTGTCGCGCTGGCGCGTGGACGGCGCCCACTGGTCCGCCGACCCGGCGTCCACGGCCACCACCGGCGACGGCAGGCTGCGGCTGGAGGTGGATCGGCTGGACGCCCGGCGGGTGCTGGCCGTCCTGCGCCGCGACGACGGGATCGTGGTCGCCGAGGGAGAGGGGGAGCGATCGGGCCCGATCGGTCTCGCCGAGCGCATGGGCAGCGGGGTGTCAGCCACGATCGCGCTCAGCGGTGAGGGCCGGATCACCGACGCGGAGCTCGTCGTCTTCCCCCGCCTCGCCGTACGGCGATGGGAGTGGCTGCGGCGGCAGTGGGACGCCGAGGACGAGCCCGCGGACGGCTACCTGGACGAGCCGCCCGAGGGCGCCGAGCCGCTGCCCGTCGTCGACCCGGACCTGATCGGTCCCGACGACTTCCGCGTGCCGCTGCCCAAGGCCGCGGCGGGCGACCCGGACGGGGCGTACGACCTGTGGCTGGCCCGCCGCGCCTGGATCGACGGGATACTCGGGGACCTCCGCGCGGTCGAGGCCGCCCACCTGGGCGGCCCCCCGGTGGAGTCGATGGACGCCGTGCTCGCCACGCTGCGCCCGTCCGGCGGGCAGCCCCCGGCGGGCTTCCCATGGCGGGACGCCCCCGACCTGGCCGGGCTCGTCGCGCTCGGCACCCGGCTGCGCGCCGGCGTGGCGGACGCGGCGCGGACCGTGCGCGCGGTGCTCAAGCTGACGCCGGACGCCTTCCTCCGCATCCTCGCCCTGCGCGACTCCGCCGCCCGTGGCGTGCCGCCGAGCCCTCCCGAGCTCGCCGAGCTGCGCTCGATCTGCGTCCTGGCCCATCGGAACGGCAGGGTGGGCGCCTGGCGTCAGGAGGAGAAGGACCGCGGCGTGCGGCTCGACTCCGCCACCTTCGCCGCCGCCGCGCCGCCCGAGGGGGAGTGGCCGCCGGAGCGCGACCCGACCCTGCCTCTGGTCGACCCGGACCTCGTGACGCTCACCGACCTGCCGGCGGGAGACGCCGGAGCGGCCGCCAGGGAACTATGGCACCGCCGCGCGGCGCTGCTCGCCGCCAACGCCGACGCCGTGCGCGCGGCGGGCACCTGGACCGCGCGGCTCGACGAGGCGCTCGGCGCGCCGCCCGCCGGGGAGCCGCCCTGGCCGGAGTGGATCGCCGCCCGCGCGGCCGAGCTGGAGGGGGCCGACCCCGGCACCGCCGAAGCCGCGGCCGCCGCCGTGCTCGTCCGCACCGGTCTCGGCGTCGCGCCGTTCCTACGGCTCGCGGCGACGACGGCCCGCGACGCGCAGGGCGTCCCCCTGGGCGAGGCGGAGGCCGCCGACGGCGTGCGGAGCCTGGCCGCGGCGAGGAAGACCAGGCTGCTGTTCCCCGAGTGGGCGGACGAGGAGACCCGGGCCGGGCTCGCGTACTGGAACGCCAGGCGGGCGCGGCTTCCACGGCACCGGGCCACCGCCGACGACCGTGAGGCGTGGCGGGCCGCCCTCGCCGCGCGCACCCGCGATCCCGTGGTCGATTCCGACCGGCTGCCGAGGGGGTGGCTGCGCAACACCGCGAGCCGCGCCGGACGGCTCCGCGACCACCGCGGCTCCTTGCTGTACCAGCGGGAACAGGCGCTGCGTCAGTTGATGGCCGGCGCGGCCCGGCCGCTGGAGGCCGTCGACGGCGTGCTGCTGGCGACCCTTTGGAGTGACGAGGAGCGGGCCCGCGTGCGCGCCGACCTCACCCGCCGGCGTGTCGTGACCGGCGCGTCGAGCCCCGCCGGGGTGGTCGACACGATCGTCAGGCAGGTGCTCGGCCAGGCCGGGAACCGGCTGCCCGCGCTCCTGACGGCCCTGGACGCGGGCGCCGACGCTGCCGACGAGGCCCGTCGCGAGATCCTCGACGACCTGGGCTTCCCCGGCGTTGACGCGTTCCGCGACCTGATGGCGACACGTGCCGCGGCGACCACGCCGCCCGGTACATGGGACCGCTTCGACACCACCGTCACCCATCTGGCCCTGGTCGGCCGCCTGACCGGCGCGAACAGGCTCACCGCTGAGTGGGGAGGAAGGCTCGCCGACCGGCTGGCCCCGCTGCGCCTCACCCCCGCGACCCTGCGCCGGCTGCTGACCGTCAGAAGGCTGGCGTCCTCCGGCGTCCCGGTCCTGGCGGCCGAGCTGGACGAAGTGATCGCCGCGGGCCTGCGCGCGGAGAAGGAGAGGCGGTACGGGCTGTGGCGGGAGGAGGAGAGGCGGCGGACCGGCGGCGGCGGGCCGGTACGGCTCGGCCCCGACTTCTTCGCGCCCCCCGGCGGCACCCCCGGCGGCGACGGTCTCGCGTCGCTGCGGCAGCCCTGGGCGGCCGGGCGGGTGAGCGAGGCCGAGATCACCCGCTGGCACCGCGCCTACGCCGCCCGGGCCGAGCAGCACCGCCGGGTGCTGGACGGCGTGGCCGGCGCCGTGCGGCTCGCCGAGGAGACCGCGCTGCCCCGCTACCGCGACGACCTGCTCGCCGCGCTGCCGACGGCCGGAGACGGCGCCGCCTGGGCCGCAGACCATCTGCTCGTGGACGTCACCGAGTCGGGCACGCGCCGCACCACCAGGGCCGGGCACGCCATCGACACCGTCCTCGCACTGCTGTGGTCGGTCCGCACCGGGCAGCTCGCCGACACCTACCCGGCACTCTCGGCGCAGGCGCCGACCTTCGATCAGGACTGGCGGTGGATCGGATCGTACGCGACCTGGCGGTCGGCGATCCTCGTCCACCTCTACCCGGAGAACCTGCTGCGCCCCACGCTCCGCCGCACGCGCAGCCCCGCCATGAGCGAGGCGCTGGCGCAGGTTAGGGACGCCCGTCAGCTCGCACTCACGGCGGCCCGCAGGATCGCGGCCGGATACGGCGCGTACTTCCGGGACCTGTGCGACCTCGACCTCGCACCGGGCCGGTTCCTCTGCGCGGCCGCGCCGTCCTGGGCGAGGCCAGCCGAGCTGGACGGCGCCGGCGGCTGCGAGTTCGTCGTCGCCTCCAGCGCGGGCTCGGGCAAGGTGTACTGGTGCGCGCGGAACGCCGCCGACACCGGGCAGAGCCACTGGACCCGGCTGGCCGCGTTCCCGTCCCCGCCCTCCGCCCTGATCGGCGCGACCGTCTACCTCCCTCCGCCCTCGTCCGGCGACCCCCAGGGCTGGCTGTACGTGTTCGCGCTGGTCGCCGACGGGCGGGAGACCCGGCTGGTCTTCACCCGGCGGGACCTGAGAACCGGGGCGTGGGACGAGCAGCAGGAGCTGGAGTCGCCGGCCAAGACGGACCCGTACGCCGCCTTCGTGCTGTCCCGGGCCGTCAGCCAGCCGCCCGCGCTCGGGTTCGAGTTCACCGGCCGCGACCAGTCGGACCCGAGGGGCCGCCGCCACATCGCCACGATGAACCTCAAGGGCACGGTCTGGAACCGGGACGGCATCGCCCCCGCGCGGGTGGAGGACGGCTGGGACACCCTCGCCACGGTCAACCCGCGCGCCCGGGCCCGCCTGCTCCTGGCGGCCGACGTGGACGGCGACGGCCACCAGGAGATCGTGGTGGTCCCCCACGAGGCCGGACCCGTCGAGGTGCTCAAGGTCCTGTACGACGCGGACGCCCCGCCGGGGCGGCGTCACACCGTGGTGTCGCTCGGCCTGACCACGGCGGAGGCCGAGCCCGGGTCACATGTCTGCGCCGCGGACTTCGACGGCGACGGCGCCGACGAGATCGCCTGGACCCTGGAGAACAGGTTCGGCGTCGGCGACCCCGGCCGCGGCACGGCGATCCTGGTGCAGCGCTACGCCGACCCGCTGACCGGCTTCGAGCCGATGGCGCTGAGCGGCGCGGCGAACGGCGCGAGCATCCGCCTGTCCACCCACGAGAACGCCATCGCGGAGTTCCTCGTCGCGGGCCGGCTCGGGCAGGCCGCCAAGGCCGCCCTGGTGGTGGGGAACAGGTCCCATCGAGCCGACCTCCCGAACGGCTTCTTCACGCCTTCCGGGCCGTCGTTCTGGGTCGCGGACCACGCCCAGGGCGCGTTCCGCGTCTCGCCCTCCTACCCGCCGGACCCCGACAACCGCGCCCCCTACGAGTCCGGCGTACTCCGGCTGGCGTTCCGCTCCTCGCCGGAGGTGGCCTACCTGGGCCACGTGTGCGCCGCGGACTTCGACGGCGACGGGCGGGCCGAGGTGGCGGTGTTCCCCAGCGGCCGGACCGGCACCGTCCTGGACCTGTCGGTGGCCAACGACTTCTGGGTCATGGACGTCACGCACGCCGACAGCCGCCTGCGGCAGCTCGGCGTGGTGTCCTCCAACATGTGGTGCACGGTCGGCGACCTGTCCGGGGGGAACGAGGCGGTCGGCGCGCTGGTCGCGGCCGACGTCGACGGCGACGGCCGGCAGGAGCTCGTCGCGCTGCAGTTCACCGAGAACGACTTCGCCGGCGGGCGGCTCTGGGTCGCCGACTTCATCCCGGGCGCCCAGGCCGACCCCGCCGTCGGCGGGCGCTGGGGAGCGCTGCCCGAGATCGCCTTCACGGCCCAGGAGGGCAGGCCCTGCCTCGCCGTGCCCGGAGACTTCGACGGCGACGGCCGCGACGAGCTGGTCCTGTTCGGCCAGAACCGGCGCTGGTACTACCGCTGGGACCAGGGCGGGTGGGTGCGCCGGCAGCCACCGCCCGCGCAGGGGGCGGCGATCGCGGTCGCCGGGCGATTCACCGCCGACCCGCGGGAACTGATCGTCGTCGCGCCGGGCGCGTTCTCCGCCCCGGTCCCCGGAGAGTTCGAGTACTACAGGCAGGGGACGCGGATCGACTCCACCCTGATCCGCCGCTACGAGTCCACTCCCGCGGCCGCGACGCCGCTCACCCTGCTGGGATTCACCCCGGCCACGCCGTTCACGCCGGTGCCGCTGTGCACCCGGATCCCGCTCAAGCCCAGGTACGGCGGGCTGCCACGCGACTGGATCCTCGACGACACCGCGGACCGGAACCGGCGCCGCGCGATGACCCAGAACGCGTTCGAACGGAACGCGGGGCCGGACGCCGCGATGTGGGTCTACCTGTGGGAGGCGTTTCACGACCTGCCGCTCGCCGTCGCGCTGGCCCTGCAGGAGGCGCACGCGTACGAGCACGCCCTCGACTGGTTCCGGCTGGTCTACGACTTCACCCGGCCGGCCGCCCAGCGGAAGATCTTCTACGGCCTGGTCGGGGACGCCCAGGGGGAGGACGAGCGCGCCGAGGCCGATCCCGGCGACTACGCGCGTCGGCTCCTCGCCTGGATCAGCGACCCGCTGGACCCCCACGCCGCCGCGGCCACCCGCCCGCACGCCTACACCCGGGGCGTGCTCCAACTCGTGATCCGCTGCCTGCTCGACCACGCCGACGCCGAGTTCACCCGGGACACCGCCGAGGCGATCGCCCGCGCCCGCATCCTGTATGGCACGGCCAAGGACCTGCTGGACCTTCCGTTGCTGCGGCAGCGGCTGGACGGCTGTGCCGACGTCATCGCGCGCATTCCCCCCGGCGAGCTCCCGGCGGAGCCGTTCCCGCTGGGGAGGGCCGCCGCGGCGCTGACGGCGCTGACGGGGCTGCTGGGCGAGTCCGCGGGGGCGCTTCCGCACATGACCGCGACGCCCGGCCCGGAATACCGCGTCAGCCCCAACCCCGTCCTCAGCGCGCTGCGGCTGCACGCCGAGCTGAACCTCTTCAAGATCAGCACCGGGCGGAACATCTCGGGGCTGCGCCGCGAGCTGGAGGCGTACTCGGCCCCGGCCGACCAGGCGTCCGGGCTGCCGGTGATCGGCGCCGACGGGCAGCTCGTGCTGCCCGCGAACCGGATCACGCCGGCCACGCTGTACCACTACCGGGCCCTGGTCGAACAGGCCAGGCAGCTCGCCGGGCAGGCCCGCGACCTCGAGGCGATGCTGCTCGCCACGCTGGAGAAGCACGACTCCGAGACGCTCAACCTGCTGAGCGCACGCCAGGACCTGCAGATCTCCCGGGCCGGCGTACGCCTGCAGGAGCTGCGGGTCACCCAGGCCGCCGACCGGGTCACGCTCGCCCAGATCCAGGAGGTGGGCGCCCTGTACGAGGCGCGGTACTACCAGGACCTGCTGTCCGCCGGCGAGCTCGACTACGAGCTGGAGGCGCTGCGCTGGCTGGAGGCGGCCTCCTCCTACCAGGTCGCGTCCTCGATCGCGGCGTTCGCGGCCGCCGCCGTGAACGCGGGACAGGCCACGGCGGCGTTCTACGCGGGGCGGACCGCCGAGGGGACCCAGTTCGTCCGGGACGCGTTCGGCAACACCGCCGGGGCGCTGACCAGCCTGGGCGCCAACGCCTCCACGTGGTCGCAGTGGAACTCGATGAGCGCCGGATACGCCCGCAGGCGCCAGGAGTGGGAGTTCCAGCGCAACCGGGCCACGTATGCGAGCCAGGCGGCGACCCAGCAGGTCGCCATCGAACGCGACGGCGTCCGGGTGGCCGAGCAGGAGCGTCTCATCACCGACCTGCAGGCCGGCAACGCCGAGCGGCTCCTGGAGTTTCACCAGCTGAAGTTCACCAGCGCCGAACTGTACGACTGGATGGCGGGCGTGCTGGAGCGCGCCTACCGCTGGGTGCTGCAGCAGGCCACCGGCGTGGCCCAGCTCGCGGCGAGGCAGCTCGCGTTCGAACGCCAGGAGGGCGAGCCTCCGGCGATCCAGGCCGACTACTGGGAGCCGCCCCAGGACGATGCGCTCGCCGCGCTGGCCGGGCAGGGGGAGGGGCCCGACCGGCGGGGCATGACGGGCTCGGCCCGGCTGCTCGCCGACCTGGCCCGGCTCGACCTGTACGCGTTCGAGACCGACCGGCGCAAGCACCAGCTCACCAAGACGATCTCCCTCGCGGCGGTGGCGCCGCTGGAGCTGCAGCGCCTCCGGTCCGACGGCGTGACCGTCTTCACCACGCCGATGAGCCTGTTCGACCGCGACTTCCCCGGCCACTACCTGCGGCTGATCCGCAGGGTGAGCGTGTCCGTGATAGCCCTGGCCCCTCCCTCGGAGGGGGTGCACGCCACGCTGTCCACCACCGGGGTCTCAAGGGTCGTGGTCGGACCCGCCCCGCTCCAGCCGATCACGCTGCGGCGGGCCCCCGAGTCGGTCGCCCTCACCGCGGCGATCAACGCGACGGGCGTGTTCCCCTTCGAGCCGCCCACGGGGATGCGCGACCCCTTCGAAGGGCTCGGCGTGGACACCACCTGGGAGCTGCGCCTGCCGCGGCCGTCCAACGACCTCGGCGACACCCTCGCCGACGTGCTCGTCACAATCGACTACACCGCGCTGGACAGCGACGACCACCGCCGCCAGGTGATCCGCGAGCTCGACGGCGCCGCCTCCGGCGAGCGGGGCCTCAGCCTCCGCTACGACTACCCGGACGCCTGGTGGGACCTGCACAACCCCGAGCAGACCGCCTCCCCCCTGTCGGTCGCGCTCACCACCACCCGCGCAGACTTCCCCGGCAACGTCGACGAGCTCGCCGTCGCCGACGTCGCGCTGCTCCTGTCGGCCGGCGGGCCGCTGCCCGACGAGCTGACCACCCTCCGGCTCCTGTTCACCGAGCAGGGCACGGCGGGGCGTCTGGGAGGCACGGCCTCCCCGGTGGACCGGCTCGTCAGCACCCGCCGCACCAACGGCGGCCCCTGGTTCAGCATGATCGGCAAGTCGCCGGTCGGCCGCTACGAGATCACCCTCCCCGACACCGACGACATCCGTTCCTGGCTGGCCACCGGCGGACTGGACGACATCATGCTCGTCATCTCCTTCCAGGGGCGCACTCCACCGTGGCCCCTGTGAGCTCTGATGGCCCGTGTGAGCTACCGGCCTCTGTGAGCTACTGGCCGGTGTTCTGATGGCGCAGGGCGGCCGACGACGATGTCGCCGCGCCGTACGCCACGCGCACCATCCACTCGGGGGCCAGCTGAAGCAGTCGCGCCGTTCCTTGAAGCTGCTCGCCGATATAGGCGGCCTTGAACAACGAGCTGGTGAACTGGAAACGGAAGGGATCGACCAGAGCGTGATCGGTGGCCCACATCGCCTTGATGTTCCAGGGACGGTTGAACAGTGACTCCCAGCCGAGGATGTTTCTCTGCGCGAAGAAGTGGGACAGCTCGATGCGCTCGACGTCGTTCCAGAACAGCGGGTTGGCGCGGGCCCTGGAGGCGGCGTCGCCGTACCCCAGCGCGGTCTGGATCGAGGGGCGGACATTCGCCCACTTATGGCTTGTTGAGCCCGCTCGAAGGAGCATGAAACGCGCCTCCGCCGCGACGACTCCGCCTACCCCCCGGACCAATGAGAAGCCGCCCTCGGCCATACCGCCGATCATGCCGCCGTACTCCATCCCTTCCATGGATCGGGTGGCCAGTCCACCGGTGAGGACACCGGCGTATCCGGTTATCGACGTCGTGCCCAGGAGGACTCCACCGGCTGAGTTGAGCTGGCGGTCCTGTGCCTCGGTGGTGTTTCCCGTGTACGAGAGGGCGAGCTGCCCGGCGCCCAGCCCTACGGCGGCCGTCCCTCCGCCGATCAGCAGTGCGGCGGTGAGGCCCGCGATCCACCCCACGGGGCCGAGCAGCATCAGCGTCCCGACGGCGAGTGACAGCCCGCCGCCGAGCAGGGTCGCCCCGCCGCGGCTCATGACGCCGCGCCCTGCCGCCGTGTCAGGGCCCGAAGGCTCGGCTGCCTCCGAGGACGGCCTCGGACCGGCTAGGGTGCCCGCTACGGGACCGTAGAAGAATTCCTGCGGCTGGGCCGGTTCGGCGACGTCAGTGGGGGGAGTTCCCGATATGTCGGTGTCAAGCGTTCCGCCCGGATCCACCCATCGCAAAGGGTTGTTCCGGAATGACGTGTAACCGTTCAGGCCACCCTGCAGGCCGATCGGGTCGCAGCTGATCCACCGGCAGAACGCCGGCGCGTACGACCGTGCGTTGTGGGAGACCAGTCCCGACTCAAGATCCCGTTCCTGGGCCGAGAATCGGTAGCGCTTGCGCGCGAAGCCGCCGAAGCCGGTCTCGCCGTACGGAAAGTACTCCTCGCGGTTCGTCCACCGCCCGGCCTCGTCAGTGGTGATGGTGGCGCTGCCCAGGTGGTCGGCCAGGGTGAAGCGGATACCCGGCCCTCTGTCGCCGGGATGGGCCTGACCTCGCCGTACGAGCGCTATCCTGGCGGCGCCGTCGAGGACGTGGATCAGCGCGTGTTCGCCGCCTCCGCCCCTCGTCCAGCGGTGCCGTTCGAAGACCCCGTCGATGTACACGGTGCTCTCGTCGGTCGCAGGTCCCCGCCGCGTCCACTTTTTCACCCGGACACCGTCGGCGCCGTACAGATAGCGTGCGGTCGTGGAGGGCTGGGCGAACCTGACGAGACGGCCTGCGTGATCCCAGGTATGGACCCGGATGCCGCCCTCTGTGTCGAGGTTGCCGACGTCGTCGTAGGTCAACCGCCTGCTGCCGGCGCCGTTCTCGACGCTGGTCAGCCGGTTGCCCTCCCGATCCAGATGGAAGCGGCGATACCAGGTACGACCTCCCCCGACATGCCTGAACCATGACATGTTGCCCGCCGGGTCGTACACGTAGGTCTCGGTGTAGGCCTGCGCCTGGTCGGCGGTGCGGCATCGCGGTGCGTCGGCGAAAGGCCGGGGCTGAGGGATCGTCGCGCATTCGCGGCCCGTGGCCGACACGAGCCGGTAGAGCGCGTCATAGCCGAACGTTCGCAGCAACCGGTCGCGCGACAGGCCGGGAGCAGCGACGCCGCACCCGGGAACACGTTCCTCGATCGAGATGACGTTGCCCACCAGGTCCCACTCGTAGGTGAGGTCCTGCAGGGGCGTTCCGGTGCCCGTCCAGGTGTTCCCCGACGTCGTGAAACGCTCGCTCCGCATGCGGGCCAGGCGGAAGGTGGCAGGATCATAGGCGTAGCGGGTCATGGTCTGGTTGCCGTAGGTGATGAGGACGCGCTGGCCCCTGGGGTTGTACGCGATCAGGCGGATGTACGGCGTCCCATCGAGCTCGACCGCCTGAAGCGCACCCGAACGGCCGTAGTGAGGGGTCAGCTCGGTGCGCCGGCCGTCCGGGCCGGCGGGAGTCCGGAGGCGGATCACCCTGTTGAGCGCGTCGTAGGCGGTGGTCACCGGGTAGTCGTCGGATTCCAGCGCGGCCGACGCGTTCCCCGCGGCCCAGTTCGCCCTCCAGCCCGCGGCCAGCGCGGAGTCCCTGATGGTCCGGCGGGTCTTGCGGGTGACGTTGCCCTTGAAATCGTAGGCGTCGAAGGTGAGCAGCCCGGCCTCATCGTAGTGACGCCACACCCGCCCGAGCCGGTTCTTCGACCGCGCGGCGGCGGCATCCGGCGCGGCGTCGCCATACTCGACCTTCTGGCGCAGGCTCACCGGGTCGGTGGGCACATCCCTCGCCCACAGCCGGATCGGGCGGTTGAGTGCGTCGTACTCGCGGAGGCTGACACAGCCTCTGCTGTCCCGCGTCTCGACCACCGTGCCGGCCGCGTCGGACACGGTGGTCATCGTCCCGGTGTCGAGGCCCGTCACCCGCAGCGCCCGATTGAGCAGGTCGTAGTCGTACCGGAAGGCCGTGCGGCCGAGCTGGTCGGTGACCTTCAACACGTTGCCTCGCACATCGTAGGAAGTCCGCGTCGCGTGAACCTCGGCCCCCGCGCGGGCGAGGGTGCACCTGGTACGGCCGAGGGCGTCGATGATCACTGTCTCGGGGGTGTCGTGGTGGTCAACGGGGACGCGACCGGCGCCTGGGCTGAGCGGTGCCAGGTCGTTCTGGTCGTGGCTGGTGAGGACCCATGGTGTGGGCTCGGCGTCGCCCGGCCGGCCGAAGGTCGTCCGCGTCTGAGAGCCGTCCGGATAGACCGCCTTCACCATCCGGCCGCGCGGGTCGTAGCTGAGGGAGACCCGGCACCCGCGTCTGGCGTCCTCCTCCGGCTGGAAGTCCCATCCTCGATCGAAGAACGGCTCGTACTTCTCGACCACCTGTCCCTTGTTGTCGTAGGTCTTCCAGCCGCTCACGACCACGCGATCCGGCACCCGCGTTCCCATCGCCGAGCCGCCGCCCAGCACGTCGTCGAAGCCCAGCTCGTCGGCCTGGACGCGCCTCTGCACGAGACGGCCGAAGCCGTCGGAGTATTCACGGGTCTCGACGACCTCGTCCATGCCGTGGTGGACCCGCCGGGCCGTCCGGACGCGCACGGGCAGTGTCAGGAAGTCGTAGGAGTAGGCGATCTCCGGCGTGGCATCGGTCCCGCCCTCGCCCTCGCGCCCCCGTAGGAAGACGCGAGACGGCAGCCCGAGCGGGTGGAACCGATAGACGGTGGAGTGCCCGTTCGGATCGGTCACCCGGCGCACGCCGCCGAATCGGTAGTCGTACTCCGCGCTGGTCTCCAGTCCGGCGGGATCGCGGACCTTGGCGGGGAACAGGGAGAACTCGTCCAGCTCGATCTCTGTCTCGTTCCCCAGCGGATCCTGGACACCGATGACCAGGCCGTGCGGGGGCCGCCCCGGCGTCTGGAAGTCATAGCGCTGCCGCAGTGTGTCCGCGTAGAAGCCGTCGGTCTCCGCGTGAAAGCCGAGCGCGGTGCCGAATCCGGAGGGTGCCCCTTGCGGAAGCGGCGCCGGGCCACCGAGATACGCCGGGCGGGCCTCGCCGTACGCCCGGTCGAGCAATTCGCCGGTGAAGACGAGCACCTCACTGCGGGAGAGAACGCCGAACTGCCCGGCCTGCCCGACCGGAAGGCCGGCGAATGCTGCCCCGTCATAGTGATGCCGGATATGCCCGATAAGGTGGATGTTTGCCGCATGGTGGAACAGTTGCTGCGCGGCCCGGGCGGCCGACAGCTGGTCGCGCAGCACCGCGCGGACGTCCGCAGGCGCCGATTCCATGACAGTGGGGGGCGCGACCAGCTCATAGGTCCACGTCTGGGCGACCCGATCGTGGACGGTGACCCCGAAGGCGTAGGAGGTGCGCGATTGAGTGGCCAGGATATGCGTCTCGTCGGGATCGAACTTTCCCACCACCACGGCGGTGACCGGGCGGCGCCGGGCAGACCGTCGCGGAAGGGCGATCGAGGTCTGACTGCGCGGTTGGCCGAAGGCGTCGTAGTCCCGCGTGTACCCGACGTGGGTCATCGGATCGTCGCCGCGTTCCCACTGCGTCGTGCGCTGGGCGACGGTGAAAGGGAAATACACCCGCGCGGCTTCTTCGCGCAGCTCGTACGCGGTCTCGGTGACGGTGTACGGGCGATGCCGCCGCTCGGTGTCGTCGAGGGCGTACAGTTCCGCGCGCAGCACGCTGCCGCGCAGGGCCCTGATCGCGTCCCGGCGGGACCGGCGGCCGGGGAGGGTGCGGAGGAATCGCTCGACGCCCTCCGTGTGCCTGAGCAGGTTCGGGTCCCCGGCCCAGTAGCCGAAGCTCCAGTCCGGCTCCGACCAGTCCTCGTCGCCGATCGGGCCGACGTGGAACCACGTGCGGGTCAGCGTGGGCGGCGAGAAGGCCACGCGGTCGACGACGCCGTCGTATCCGGCGAATGACTGGGTGTCCAGCTGCTCGACGCAGGCGAAGCCGCGGAACTCGCGCTCGCGGCTGTCCCAGTGGCCCTGGTGATAGCGGTACTCGGTGGTGAGCCTGCCGCGCGACACCGTGTCGATCACCTCGACGCCGGCCACGACCGGGACGACGATCGGCAGGGTCGTGCGCCACCGTGTCGCCGCGCGCGCGGAGTCCGCGAGGGCGAATCGGGACGAGGGAGCGTACGTCACCCGGGTGATCGCGCCGATGTCGTTGTCCATCTCGGCCAGCAGCCGCGGCTTCACCCCGCCGGTGAGGTCGAGGAAGAACATCGGCGGGCGTCTCCGCCCGGCGTCGCGGCTCCACAGCACCCCGGCGGCGCCGGTGCCCAGCAGATCGACGATCCGCAGGTCGTCGGCGTCGCCGGGGGCGGGAGTGCCCTTGACGACGAAGGGGTCGCTCCAGCCGTTGCCGCTGCGGTTGATCCAGACGGTGACCTCGTCGTCGCCGACGTAAACCAGGTCGGCCAGGCCGTCCCCGTCGACGTCGCCGAGCAGCAGCCGCCTCGGATCGAACCGATACGACGGGCGCGGGCTGTCGCGCATCCGCAGCCGGGGGCCCCAGCGGCCATGGCCGAGATTGGGCCAGTAGGAGATGTCACCGCTGTGGATCAGGACGAGGTCCTGCAGGCCGCCGCCGGTCATACGGGCAAGTCTCACCCGCGGGTCGGCGAAGTCGATCAGAGGAAGGTCCGACGGCGCCCGGACAGGGCCGGTCCAGCCCCGCTCCGGGTCGTTGAAGAAGCACTCCAGGCGGCCGTCGGATCGGAGCGCGTCCGTCACACCGTCGCCGTCCAGGTCGGCGAGCCGGACTTGGGGATCTTCCAGGCTGAAGGTCGGCGCCGTCGCATAGGGCCGGTACGGGCCCCAGGTGGCGTCGAACCGCAGCGGGAAGTACCCTGCCTGGCCCGGGGCGGTCACCAGCAGATCGGCGCGCCCGTCGCCGTCGGCGTCCAGCAGTCGCACGCCCGGGTCCGACAGGCGCAGCCCGGCCGGGGCCGATCCCATCGTGCGGGGACGGTCGAACACGCCGCCGCCCAGATTCCGCCAGTACCGGGCCGTGCCGTTGAGCTCCACGATGTCGGGCAGGCCGTCGCCGGTGACGTCGGCCAGCTCGTGGTCGCCGCGGGTGAGCGAGACCGGCGGCAGGTCCGGGCCGCGCACCGGCTCGAAGCCGCGTCCCTCCGGGGCGAAGCGCGTGTATCCGAACCGCAGCGGCGGCAGGTCCCGCCGCTCGGCGCCGGAGTCGTCGAAGCCGGCCACGGCGAGCGACCGCAGCAGCGAGACCCCGTTGCCGGGGTCGGCTTCGTACGCGAACTCGTATCGACGGACCGGCAGGTCCCGGCCCGGGCGCACGGCGGCGGTGATGGAGCGGCACCGCAGCGTCGTCCGGATCTCGAAGCCCGCCTGGTAGTCCGAGAAGGGATCGGGGCGGTCCTCGTAGTCGAACGTCACCGCGCAGAGGAACGCGGTCCGCCCCGCGTCGTCGTAGTCGGCGTAGCGGATGCGCCGCAGCAGCGGCTGGTTCCAGCGGTGCCCGTCCCCTTCGCCCTCGTCCTGGACGTAGTCGTACTCGATCAGGTTGCCGAAGGGGTCGCGGGTCCGCGTCAGCTTCCATGCGAAGATCCGCCGCGGCCCGTCCATGACCGCCGCCGGGTCGCGCCAGTCCGGTGGCGCCGAAGGCGGGCGGGCCGTGCCGTACCTGCTCACCATGCCGTCCTTGCCGGCGACCTCCCAGAAGTCCGACCCGTCCGCGGCGTGGTGCTCGATGCGCGCGAACAACCCCTCCGTGCGGGGCCGGTAGCGGTCCGGGCCACCGGGGACGCGCTCGACGGGCACGAGGTCCTCCACGCCGGACAGGATGAAGGTGTCCCGGTCGTCGTCGTAGACAGGGACGCCCCGCGAGGTCCTCCGGCAGACGCCGGGGACGCTCAGACCCCAGCCCAGACCGAACCAGCCGTTGCCGGCGCCCGTGCTGTAGGCGAGATCGAGCTTCGGCTCGAAGCCGTTCCGGCCCGCCGGCACCGCGAGCGGAACCGCGAAGTTGCCGGTTCCGGTGTGCGGGTCGGGGGAGAACTTCTCGCCCAGGCCCTTGACGGCCCCGCCGCCCTGCGGCAACGAGATGATCTGCGTCGGCGCGTGCGCGGCATCACTCATGGCGGCTCCAGCCTCGGCGGGCGGTCCGGCCGGCTACGGCGCGTCGCCACGGCCGGCCACACCGCAAGGATCACAGCCGCCGGGGCTCCGGTCCAGGCCGCGGTACGGTCTGAGGATCGGGTGGGGCGGCGGGCTCGGGGTCACGGGGGAGGCGTGATCGGCGATCATGTACGTTTACGTCCGGGTGGTCGTGATAGGAGCCTGTCGTATGGACCTTCTTCTCAAACGAGCCCTCGACCAGGCCGCCGTGTGGCACCGGACTCAACTGCGTAAGTATCCGCGGGTGGCCGTGCCTTACGTCAGTCACCTGGCGGGGGTCGCTGCCATCCTGTCGCGGCACGGCTTCGACACCGAGGTGGTCGCCGCCGGGGTGCTGCACGACACCGTCGAGGACACCGAGGCCACCATCGAGCAGGTGCGCGACCTCTTCGGGCCTCGGGTGGCGGAACTGGTTGACCACGTCACCGAGCAGGACAGGTCGCTCCCGTGGGAGGAACGCAAGCGACAGTACCTGGAGCACTTCACCGAGAAGCCGTGGGAGGCGCAGGCGATCAGCCTGGCCGACAAGATCGACAACTTTATGTCGATCGTCTGTGCCCGGGACCACGGTGATCCGTGGGCGATGTTCTCGCGCGGTCGCGACGCCCAGCTCGAACGGTTCACCGCACTCGAAGACGTGCTGCGGGAGCTGCCCCTGCACCCGCTTGTCGACGAGTATCGCGCAGCGCTCGCGCTCGTACGCGGTGTGGAAGCGGGAGCGGCGGTGTCCCAGGGCTGACCCGCGCCGCCTCGGACCCGGTCCCGGAGGGGCGCGTTCCGTGCGACGCCGACTCCGGCTCGTCGTACGGCCGAGCTGAAGATTTCAGGGGTCGCGGCTCCGGATCCTTGTGCGGACGATAAGTGGGTCAGCCTGCGGACTCGAAGAACAGGGCGACCGCGACGGCTCCGGGATCGGGAGCTCCCAGGGCGGCCTCGCCGACGTAACTGGCCCGGCCCCGGCGGGCGGTGATCGAGGAGGTGGAGTCGGCTCCGGCGCGGGCCGCCTCCGCCGCCGACCGCAGTGCCTCCACCGCGGGGACGTCGTTCCCCGCGGCCTCGGCCAGGGAGTCCGCCGCCGGGGCCATGGCGTCGACCATCGTCCTGTCGCCCACGGAGGCGGAGCCCAGCCTGCGGACCGTGGCCACCCCGTTCCTGGCGGCGTCGGCGAGCAGGGCCGTGGTGAAGGCCGGACTGCCCTGCCCGGCCAGTGCGAACTCGCGGAACCACATGCCGAACAGCGGCCCGCTGGTGCCGCCGGAGTGTTCGAGGAAGGCCGTCGAGAGGCTGGAGAACGGCGCCCCGGCGTCGGCGGGGGCGGGGGAGAGCTTCGCCTTGGCCCTGGTGAGCGCGGTGACCATGTTGGTGCCGAAGTCGCCGTCCCCGCTGCGGCGGTCCAGCTCGGTCAACTCCTGAACCCGGTCGTCGATCCGGATGATGAACCGCTCGATCCACGACAGTACGGCCTGGGGTTCGAGGTCGTTCATGGGTTTCTCCTTCGAGTACCGGGACGGGACGCGAGGCCGGTCGATTCGGTCTCACAGGGTGGCTGACCTGCGACGATGCTCCATATGCGGAGAACCGGGCCGGGGCGGGGCCGGTCAGGTGACCGTCGCCGACCGCCGGAGCCGTGGGCGGGTCACCAGGTGAGGGCCGCGGTGCGCACCGGGTCGTCCCACAGGCCGACGAGCTCCTCGTCCGCGCGGATCAGGGTGACCGAGCAGCCCGCCATGTCGAGGGCGGTGACATATGAGCCCACCAGTTGCCGGGCGACCGTCACCCCTCGCGCGTCGAGGAGCCGGGTCACCTGCCGGTAGGCGGTCAGGAGCTCCAGCTGGTGGGTGGCGCCGAGGCCGTTGACGATCACGAAGACCGCGTCGCCCCTGCTCAGCCCGAGGTCGTCGGCGACCGGCTCGGTCAGCGCGGCCACCAGCTCGTCGGCGGGGGCGACGGGGATCTTCCGGACTCCCCGCTCGCCGTGGATGCCGACGCCGAACTCGACCTGGCCCACTTCCAGGTCGAACGAGGGTACGGACTGGCCGGGGTGGGTGCAGGCCCGCAGGGCCAGGGACATGGTCCGGGCGTTGCCCGCGACGCGGCGGCCGAGCGCGGCCACCGTGGACAGGTCGGCGCCCCGCTCGGCGGCGGCGCCGCAGATCTTCTCGACGGCGACGACGGCGGCGGTGCCCCGCCGCCCCGGGCCGCCCTCGACGGAGGTGTCGGTGGCCAGGTCGTCGTCGACGAGCACGGTCTCGGTCCGGATGCCGCCGGAGACCTCGGCGGCGATGGCGAAGTTCAGCACGTCGCCGGTGTAGTTCTTGACCACGTGGACGACGCCCCGGCCGTCGTCGACCGCCTCGGTGGCCGCCTGGATCTGGATCGCGGTGGGGCTGGCGAAGACGGCTCCCGGCACCGCGGCGTCCAGCATCCCGTACCCCACGAAACCGGTGTGCAGGGGCTCGTGCCCGGAGCCGCCGCCGGACAGCACGCCCACCTTGTACGGCCGCCGGTCATCGGCCCTGATGACGAAGCTGGGGTCGCGGTTCCAGCGCAGCCGCCCCCGCTGGCTGAGCTCCAGCCCTTCGAGCGCCTCGCCGACGATCTCCTGCGGGTCGTTGACCAGCTGATGTGCGGCCACCTGGCCCCTCCTTGCGTCGCGAACGCTCTGTTCCTACCCGGTTTCAGACCCCCGACGTCCCCGGAGATCAGTCTCTGCTGTCCGCCTTGTCCAGCCTGGTGCGTACCCGAGCCCCGAAGCATGTGATCGGCCAGGTATGTTTTGTCGGTGGGTTTCGGTACCTTCGCCAGCATGTTCCGGCAAAACTATGAGGTGTACCCACGCCACGTGCTCTGCGTGCTCGGCTCGGGTCTGGATTTCGACGTGGTGGAGAAGGTCGTCGCAGAGGTCGGGGGGCCCGGCTTCAGCGTCGACCTGGAGCGCTTTCAGCAGGCTCACGATCCGCGGATGCCCCGGTCGTTTGACGCCTCCCTGGCGAACGTCTCCTTCACCGAATCCGACTGGGGGGCGGTGGAGACACACGATTCGGTGGTGTACGTGCTGTCGCCGCCGATGAGGCAGAACAACGCGTTCGATCTCCATCGAAGAGTGATGGTCGGTCATGGTGACGGGGTTTTCGAGGAGGTGTGGGACAGAACGTTCGACGTCTCGCGGCGGATGCTGGCGGTGACGGCCGCGCTGTTGCGCTCCGGCGCCACGGCCGCGAAGGGCGAGAGCAGCGGTCTCGCGCACGGCCGGGAGCGGTGGCTCACCCTGGCCGATCGGGCGGCCGAGGCTAGGGATCGGGAAATGCTGGCCGTGATCCTCTTCCACGCCTGGGTCAAACGGCCGCTTCTGGATGGCATCCTGTTGAAGAGCTGCGGTATGCATCTGCTGGGCGCACCCGATGTGCAGATCGACATCGGGTCGCCCGCGGGGAAACCGCTGCCCGCGACGCTGGTCGGCGAAGTCGTGGATCTGATCGACGAGGTGGCGCTCTACCTGCTGACCGAGCGGCGGGCGCGGGAGATGAGCGACGGCGAGGGTTACCGGTCCACCCCCGACGGCCCGCGATGGATCATGGAAAGACACCCGTGCCTTGGCTACGAGGAAGACAGCTTCTTCTTCAACCCGTACGGATACTGGCGCTTCACCCCCGATGAGCCCTCCACGTCGACCCCCGCCGAACCGTGAGCCGTCTTCGGCGCGATGTCTGTACCCGGCCCCTTTTAGAGCACTCCTGGCGGTCTCTGCCGGTCGCCGGGCTCACCGGGGCCCGTGAACGGTCGAGGGTCGCCTCGTAGGGGCGATGGAGACCCAAGGTAAACGCACATGTCGGTGGCCTGGTTGCCCGAGGGAATCCGGTGCTGTTTTGCAGTGGACCTCCGGTAGTGCGGGAAACCTGGGAGGTCTGCTGCAAAATCGGGGTGAAGACCATGATGCCGCGGGTTATCCGGGATGTCCTGGGTAAGGGCTGGGAGATGCCTCCTTGCACAGGTATGGGCAGGTGGGGAGATCGATATTGCCCCGGAGGTGGTCTCATGAAGGAGCAGCCGGGAACGCATGACCATCCGAAGAGCGCGCTGAACCTGCGGCTCGCTCTGGCGATCTTCGGGCTGGTGGTCTGTACGGCTCTGGCGGTCTTCGCGACACAGGCAGGGATCACCGCGCTCGCCGTGGCCCTGGCCGTGCTGGCGGCCATCGCCGTCGTGGACATCGTGGTGGTCGGGATCCGGATCGTACGGAGACGTCGGCGCGGTGAGCGGCACACCCTCTTCGAGTAGGTCATCCGTCCTGGGCGCGCTCGGCCGTGTCAGCGGGGTCCGTGAGTTGGAGACGGACTGAACGGCGGCCCAGGCGCAACGGCGGCGGGCAGGTCAGGCGGATGCCCGAAAGGGTCGGCAGGGCGAAGGCGATGGCCTTGGCCGGTGCTTCGGTGGCGAAGGTCGTCGTGGCGTAGGCGCGGCAGTGCCCCCGGGAGAGTTCGCGGACCAGGACCAGCTCAGCCGGGTCAGCGCCGCCGATGCCTATCTGCCGATGCCTATCTGAGGTTGGGTGAGCTGGAACAGGCCATCGACTCGGCGCGGACGGCCATCCCGATGGCCAGATCACTGACCTCGCCTCGGCTGGTCGGGCGCATCCGGAAATTCTCCGACCGGCTTGAACCGTACAGCGCGACCATCCAGGTCAGGGAGTTTCGCGCCTACCTGGACCGCGAGCTCGTCTCCTGACCCCCGCCGGATCGAAGATGACGGAAGCCCGGTCGGGGCCGGGCTCATCTGGATACAGCACCACCACCGCTATCCCCGGCCAGGCTGGGCCGCTGTCGCGGTGAGGTCGTTTCCCTGGCGGGACTCGGGTAGATGTCGCTGCTTTGGACTGTGCACCCCCGCCGCCCCTCGCGGAGGCGGTCAGAACGGGGGCGGCTTGAAGGCGGAGGTCCCGTACAGCATCGGCGGGGCGGTCCTTCGCCGCCGCACCGATGCCACATCCACCTATGGCCTGTTGGGGAAGTCCGGCCGGTTGGGCATGTCCGGCCGGTTGGGCATGTCTGTCCTGTGTGGCATGTCTCCTCGGTGGGACATGTCTCCCTTGTGTCCCATGCCGGGCATTCTCTTGGAGCCCACCGCCACCGCTCCCAGCCCGAGCAGGAAGATGATGACGCCGGTGACGACGTTGTTCCAGATGTTCGCCGTCGTCGCCGAGCCGGTGACCCAGGGAGAGATGATGGTCCAGATTCCGATGATCGGCACGACCCAGCTGATCCCGTACGTCCGGCCGTAGGCGGACGCGAGCCCCAGGGCCAGGGCGGCGACCACGAGGCCGGTGACGAGGTTGCTGACGGTGAGCCTGGACAGGCCGTTGAAACCGACCACCCATGGAGAGATCGCCAGGTACAGCCCGGCCAGGAGGCCCAGTCCGTCGATGACCTGCGCCACCGAACTGGAGCCCGCCCGTTCGTACCTCGCCCGCATCTCCATGAGATCGGGGTGTTGCTCCAGGCTTGCGGGTCTCATCATGACCCATGCCCCCTTCCGGTTTTCATGCGAAATTCGATTTCATGCGAAAGCGAATTTCTACCGGTATACCCGACATAAGCTCCAAACAGCCCAAAGAATGACAAATCTAACTAATGAAATCCTTTGGACAGGGGCGATCCAGTGGCCGCCCCCGTCCAGCGCACCCCGCCGCCACCGGGACACGGCGCCCCAGGACGTTCATCATGCTCTACAAGCCGGTCACCGCCAGGCTGAGCGACTACCGCAGTCCGCCTACCGCCCAAAACGGGCACAGCGCGCTCATCCGTACGTCGTGCTCAACCCCTGGTCACCACGCCGGGGATAGCCACTTGGTGGCTTGACATCCAGGTGGCGGAGGTGGAGGTCAGGTACCAGAGGCGGCGATCACCTCGGAGACCAGGCGCGGAGAGGTGATCAGGCGGCTGTACTCGGGCTGGCGCAGTTCCCCGCCCATGAACGGGTGGGGGTTGCGGTAGACGGCGGGGCTGGGCGCGTCGACCAGGGCGGCGAAGTGGATCTCGGTGGCTCCCGTCGCCTCGACCACGCGGTGCACGTTGCGGGGCGTGATGCCGCCACCGGGCATGACGATCAGGCTGTCGCCTGCCCGCTCGACCAGGGACGCGATCAGCGGCGCGCCCTCCAGGGCGGTGACGTCCTGGCCGGAGGTGAGAACCCGGTCGACGCCCAGGGCGGCGAGGGTGTCCAGGGCGGCGAACGGGTCGGCGGTCATGTCGAAGGCCCGGTGGAAGGTGATCGAGAGGCCCCCGGCCGCATCGATGAGGCGCTTGGCCACCTCGACGTTCACCTCGCCTGACGGCGTCAGCACCCCGATCACCACGCCCTGCGCGCCCGCGTCCCTGACCGTGGCCACGTCGCGCTCCATGGCCGCGACCTCGTACTCGTCGTAGATGAAGTCGCCGCCCCGGGGGCGGATGATCACGTGGACCCGGATCGTCGAGACCGCCGCGAGGGTCGCCTCGACGGTGCCGAGGGTCGGGGTCAGGCCCCCTTCGAAGAGGGCCGAGCACAGCTCGACGCGGTGCGCCCCGGCCTGCTCGGCCGCGAGCGCGCCGGCGGTGCTGTCAATGCAGATTTCATAGGTAAGACTCATTTTTCCTCCAAAGCATGGATTTCACCGACTGGTAGGCCCCCGCCCAGCACCGGAACACTCGCGAAGCCGGCCGCCGGTGCGACGTCCCCGCCGGCCGCCCTGAGCGCGGCCAGCGCGATCGCGCTTGTGGCTCGCGGGCTCCCGTCGATGACCTTGACGGCCGCCGTGTGCCCGGTGGCGAGCGCGACGACGAGAACCCCCTCGGCCCCGCCCTTGGCCACCGCCCCCGGCAGCGCCCGCATCAGCGAGGTGTTCACGTGCCCGGTCCCACCGACGTACTCGGGGTGCTCGCGCATCGCGTCGGCGACCGCCCGCGGCGCGGTCCCCGGCTCGGCGACGACCAGGGCCCGTACGGCCCGGGCCAGCCCGGTCAGCGACAGCCCGAACAGCGGGGCGCCGCACCCGTCGACGGCGACATGGGCCGCCTTCTCCCCCGACAGCTCCTCGGTCACGGCACGCACCCGCCGCTGCAAGGGGTGGTCGGCGTCCAGGTAGGAGGCGGTCTCCCAGCCGGACGCGGCGGACGCGGCGAGCATCGCGGCGTGCTTGCCCGAGCAGTTCATCCGCTCGCGCGAGGCCGTCAGGCCCGCCCGGATCAGCATGTGCCGGGTGGCCTCGTCCTCCGGCCAGTCCACGGGGCAGCCGAGGGCCTCGAAGCCGAGCCCGGCCCCGGCGAGTATCTCGGCGACCAGTCGCACGTGGAAGTCCTGACCGGTGTGGCTGCCCGCGGCGATGGCCAGGCCGGGGCCGTGCAGGTCCGCCCCGGACAGCAGGCAGGCCAGCGCCTGGAACGGCTTGGCCGAGGAGCGCGGCAGCACCGGCGCGCCGACCGCTCCCCTGGCGACGGCCACGGTGCCGTCGGGCGCGAGGGCGACGGCGCTGCCGAAGTGCACGCTCTCCACGAATCCGGAGCGCACCACCTCCGCGAGCGGGACGAGTTCAGGCACGGGCGGGTCTCCTTCTGAGCCGGCGGGCCCCCGGGGTGTCACGGGCGTCGAGGGTACGGGCGAGCTTGGACAGCGACGCGTTGACCACCAGGTAGATCAGCGCGACGACGATGTAGGTCTGAATGAGCAGGCCGTTGTAGGTCGCCAGGACCTTGCCGCTGTAGAGCAGTTCGGCGTAGCTGACCACGAAGCCCAGCGAGGTGTCCTTCAGCAGGCCGACCGACTGGCTGACGATCGAGGGCAGCACCCGCCGGGCCGCCTGCGGCAGCACGATCAGACGCATGGTCTGGCCCTGGGTGAGCCCGACCGCGAGCCCGGCCTCGCCCTGGCCGCGCTCCACGGACAGCACCCCGGCGCGGAAGATCTCCGCGAACGCCGCGGCGTTCGAGACCGCCAGCGGCACCACGAGCTTCCAGAACAGCGGCAGGTCCAGCCCGTAGCGGGGCAGCGCGAACAGCACGACGTATACCAGCAGCAGCGCCGGGATGGTCCGCACGACCTCCACGTACGCTGCGGCGGGCACGCGTACCCACCTGCGCCGCGACAGCCGCCCGAGGGCCAGTGCCAGTCCGGCGGCCATCGCCAGCGCGGCCGAGACGACGGCGGCGAGCGCGGTGGCCCACAGCCCGTTCAGCAGATAGCGCCACATCGGCCAGGTCGCGTACGGCGACCAGCGGTCGGCGTCGAGCTGGCCGTTGGCGGCGAACTGGCGCACCGCCAGCGCCAGCAGAGCCAGCACCGCGACCGCCCCCACCGCGGTCGCGATCCGTATCCTGCGGCGGGCGCGCGGCCCCGGCTGGTCGAAGAGCAGGTTGCTCACCGGACCACCGCCGGTTCGCCCGAGCCCGCGGTCTGAGCGGCGACCGGCCCGCCAGGGGCCCGGACACTCACCGCGCCGTCGGGAGACAGTACGCTCACCGGATCACCACCAGCCGTCGTTCGAGCCGCCCGGTGACGAACCCGGCGCAGGCGGCGATCAGCGCGTAGGCCAGGCCGGCTCCGACGAAGATCGGGATGGGCTGCGCCTCTGTGAGGTTCACCCGGTTGGCCGCGGCGGTCAGGTCGACCACGCCGACCGCGGCGGCGAGCGAGGTGTTCATCGTCAGCGCGATGAAGATGTTGCCGACCGGCTGGATCACCGTGCGCAGCGCCTGCGGCAGGACCACGTGGCGCAGGGACTGGCCGAAGGTCAGCCCGAGCGCGCGGGCCGCCTCGCCCTGCCCCGCGGAGACCGCGTTGACGCCGGAGCGCAGGGCCTCGGCGATGTAGGCGGCCTCGTAGAGCGCGATGACGATCATGGCTGTCACCAGCAGGTCGGCCTTGAGGCCGATCTCGGGCAGGCCGAAGACGGCGAGCACCAGCAGCACCAGCAGTGGCAGGTTCTGGAAGGTCTCCACGTAGGCCGTGCCGATCCCGCGCAGGACGCCGACCGGGCTGACCCGCATGGCGGTGATCACGAGCCCCACGACCGCGGCGCCGACGAAGGACGCCGCGGTCAGCTGGAGGGTCACGACCAGCCCCTGCCAGAACTCGGGCAGGTGATCCAGGAGGGCGGACATCAGGACCCCGGCACCGATCCGATCTGCGGCGGGGTGGGAGCCTCGCCCTGCACGACCGTGCCGAGAGACTGCTTCCAGGTCTTCTGCCAGAGGCCGTCGGCCTGGATCTTCTTCAGCCAGTCGTTGACGAACTTCTTGAACTGGTCGTCACCGTGCTTGAGGCCGATGCCGTACGGGTCGGTGGTGAACGGGCTGCCGACGACCTGGATCGAGGAGTCCTTCTGCGCGTTGGCGACCAGGAGCGTCTCATCCTGGACGTAGGCGTCGCCGCGTTCCTGCTTGAGGGCCTGCATGCACTCGGGGTCGCTGCCGAACGTCACGATCTTGGCCTGCGGGGCGAGCTTCTTGATCGCCGGGATGGCCGGGGTGTTGGCTCCGGCGATGACGGTCTTGCCGTTCAGGTCCTCGGGCTTGGTGATGCCCGTGGTGCCCTTCCTGACTGCGAGGCTCAGCCCGGAGGAGTAGTACGGTCCGGCGAAGGAGACCTGCTCGGCCCGCTCCGGGGTGATCGTGTAGGTCTGGAAGACGACGTCCACGGTGCCGTTGCCGAGCAGCGCCTCGCGAGTCTCCGAGGCGGAGTTGACGATCTTCACCTTGGGCTCGCCGATGATGTACTTGGCGAGCGCCTTGCCCATGTCCGCGTCGAACCCCTCGACCTCGCCGGTCGTCGGGTTCTGCTGCGACAGCAGCGGCGCGTCGAGCGACCCGCCGACGATCAGCTCGCCGCGCTGCTTGATCTTCTCCATCGTGGAGCCGGGCAGGATGTCCGCGGCGGCCGCGACCGGCGCCGAGGCGATCAGGTCGCCGCCCTTGGCCTCACCTGGTACGGCCGGGCTTCCCGAGTCCGTACCGGCACAGGCCGAGAGGCCGAGCATGGACACAGCGGCGACAGCGGCCAGCCGCTTCATGGACACCATCGGGCCCACCATCCTTTTCGATCGTTTTCGATCAGTGAGTGAGAACTTTGGCCAGGAAGTCCCTGGCCCTGTCTGTCTGAGGAGCCTCGAAGAAGGCGCCGGGCTCGCCCGTCTCGACGATCTGGCCGGCGTCCATGAAGACCACGCGGTCGGCGGCCCTGCGGGCGAAGCCCATCTCGTGGGTGACGACGACCATGGTCATGCCGTCGGCGGCGAGCTGGACCATCACGTCCAGTACCTCACCGACCATCTCCGGGTCGAGTGCGGAGGTGGGCTCGTCGAAGAGCATCACCTTGGGCCGCATGGCCAGCGCGCGGGCGATGGCGGCCCGCTGCTGCTGCCCACCGGACAGCCGCGCGGGCAGCTTTCCCGCCTGCTCGGCGATGCCGACGCGCGCCAGCAGATCCCGCGCCGACGCCTCGGCCTCG